>JAUVXK010000162.1 GCA_030603635.1 Burkholderiales bacterium
GGAGCTGGCCCGGCAGGGAGCCCAGGTGGTCCTGGTGCCCACCGCCAACATGCTCCCCTACGACGACGCGCCGCTCCTCACCATTCCCCGGCTCGCCGCCGCCTGCCGCGTGGGGGTGGCCTATGCCAACGCCTGCGGCGCCGAAGGCCCCACCCGCTACGGGGGACTCAGCACCGTGGTGGGGCCCCATGGCGAGGTGCGGGCGCGGGCCGGTCGAGAGGCGGTGTTGCTGGTTGCGGATCTGCCCGTTTGAAAGGGGCCTGCCATTCGGAGTCGGTGGTTACGAGGAGACCGTCATGCCGCTCGCGCCCAGAAATCCCGCTGGCTGTAATGCTCCTTGAGGAAATCGATCCACAGCCGCACGCGAAGCGGCAGGTGTTTGCGTTGCGGGAACACGGCGTAAATGCCGTTGGGGGGCGCGGCGAAATCGTCGAGCACGCTCTGTAGGCGCCCGGCAGCGATGTCGGACTCCACCTCCCAGATGCTGCGCCAGGCAATGCCGTAACCGGCCAGGCACCATTCGTGCAGCACCTGCCCGTCGGTGCAGTCCAGCGGACCACGCGGGCGCAGGTACACCAGTTCCCCGGACGGGGTGTCCGACCCGGGCAACTGGAAAGCCCAGCCACGGGTCTGTGAAGCGTCGGACGACAGGGTCAGGCAGTCGAAGTGCACCAGGTCGTTGGGGTGACGAGGCAGGCCGTGTTGCTTCAGGTATTGTGGTGTGGCCACGCACAGGCGCCGGTTGTCTGCCAGGCGAACGCTGACCAGAGACGAGTCCGGCAGATCGCCGACGCGCACCGCGCAGTCGTAACCTTCGGTGGCCAGGTCAATGACGCGGTCGCTCAGGTTGAGCGAAATCGTCACGTCCGGGTGCCGCTCCCGGAACCAGGGCACCAGCGGTGCCACATGTCGCCGGCCAAACCCGGCCGGTGCGGTGAGGCGCAGGTGCCCGGTGGCCTTCATGCCGCCCGCGCTCACGCTGGCCTCGGCGTTGGCCAGGTCGGCGAGCAGGCGCTGGCAGTCTTCCAGGAAGGCCGTGCCCTCATGGGTGAGGGTCAGTCGACGCGTGGTGCGGACCAGCAACTTCACGCCGAGGTGCGCCTCCAGAGCGTCCAGCCGGCGCCCGATGATGGCTGGCGCCACGCCCTCGGTCCGGGCAGCCGCGACCAGGCTGCCGCGCGCGGCAACCAAGACAAAAGTCTCCAGGGCCTTGAGTTTGTCCATGGCCCAAGGGTACCGCAAGGCGCGGAGCCGCCCGCTATGATGAGGCGCTTATTCACCCTGATGGAAGCCGCTTCCATCCCGGAGGCTGCCCAATGCACTGGCGAGGCTGGTTGAAATACCGCATAGACGAGTTGTTGGCACGCAGTGCGTGGGGCAAGATCACGCTTCTGCTGGTCTTCACCGCAGGCGTGATCCTGTTGGGCATGACGGTGGGCCTGCTCGGGCTGTTCGACCCGGACAACGCCGAGGTCGAAGGGATCGTGCTCACGCACGGCGACTGGCGCGACGCGCTATGGTGGGCCGTTCGCCACATCCTGGACCCGACGTTCTTTTACGCCCAGCACGGGGCCACCACTCCCGTGATGGCCGTGTCGCTTGCGGTGTCGATCGGGGGGTTGGTGATGTTCGGTGCCCTGTTGGGGCTGATCATTGCCGTGCTGGAAGAGCGCCTGGACGTGTTGCGACGTGGCGACAGCCCCGTGCGCGAACGCGGGCATGTGCTGATTCTGGGCTGGAACAACAAGGTTCCAGAAGTGGTGGCCTTGCTGCAGCAACGCCGGCAGCGGCAGACCCTGGTGGTGCTGGCCCCGCACGAGCCCGACGAACTGCGTGAATCCCTGCGGGCCGCAGGCGTTGATGCCCGGCAGACCCGGCTGGTGCTGCGCAGCGGCATGGCCGACAGCCTGGCGGAGCTGGAGCGCATGGCCTGGGCCCAGGCGCAGGCCGTGATGGTGCTGCCCAGCGATGCCTTGGAGCCCACCGCGGCCGATGCCGCCGTGGTGCGCACCATTCTGCTGTTGCAGCGGCAGGCCAGGCCGGACGGGCTGCCCAAAATCGTTGCCGAGATCGGCCGTCAGGCGCATGCCGAAGCGGCGCGGCGGGCCGGTGCCGGGATTCCGGTGGTGACCAGTGCCGAGGTGGTGGCGAGGATGCTGTTTCAGTGTGCCTTCCAGCGTCACCTGTCACTGGTGTTTGATGAAATCCTGTCGCCCCGGGGGGCCAGCATTCGCGTTCGCCCCGCGCCGGCTTGTGCCGGGATGCGATTTGACGAGCTGGTCTGGGCCTACCCCAGTGCGATTCCTCTGGGCATCAGTCGCGCAGTGGCCGATGCCGAGGGGCAAATGTCGTTCCAGCACGTGCTGAGTCCGCCACCCGGGTATCGGCTGGCAAAAGACGAGTGGGTGCTGTTGTTGAGCGGTCAGGAAGAGGAGCCCTCGGTCCAGGATGTCTTGCCGTCCGAGGCCGGAGAATTGCCGGTCCGGGCGTCCGTTCCCGAGGGGCGACAGTCGATACTGCTGCTGGGCTGGAGCGATTCGCTGGTGCGGTTGCTGCAGGAATTCGACGATGCCGCTGCCCAGCCCGCCGACCTGACCGTGGTCTCCGCCCTGCAGGCGCAGGAGGCATGGGAGGCGCTGGCGGACGCAGGTGTTGTGCTGCGGCGTATCGAGCCCCGTTTCGAGCGGCTGGACGTGCTCCTGCCGGGAGCGATGGCGAGTCTGGACCCTGCCCGTTTCGATGCCATCGTCGCGTTGGCCGACACCTCATGGGGCAATGCGGACGCCGATGCCAGAACCCTGATGAACCTGGTCGTGCTGAAACCGTTGCTGGATCAGGCGGGCGTCCGGCCGCGTCTGGTGGTCGAGGCCCTCAGCCCTGCCACCCGAGAGGCGGCACACGGCCTGCATGTCGACGATCTCGTCATCGGCCCGCAGGTGATCAGTCGCATGCTGATGATGGTCAGTGAGCAGATGATGGTGGCGCATGTGCTGGCGGATTTGCTGAGCAGCGTCGGGGACTCGCTGGCCATGCGCCCGGTGACCGACTACGTGCCTGCCGGCCATCCCTGTGACTTTGGCGATGTTGTCCGCCTGGCCCAGGCACGGCGGGAAATTGCGGTGGGAATCTGCGTGGCGGCGTCTTCTGCCGGCGAGGCCCCCATGCTGCGCATCGCGCCCCCGCGTGGGCGCGCAGGCGAGCCATGGCTACCCGGTCCGCAGGACCGCGTGGTGGTACTCGTCAAAGGCGTTGAAGCCCCATGAATTACATCCTTGAAAGTATCAACTGAAAAAGAAAATCGGTCATTAATGAATGACTGAGTATCGAATAACATGTGCTCAAACATCGTTTTGATGGGGCCCCGTTCCTGACTCTGGAGGTTTTCATGTCCGCTTCCCGCACCCCCGCCGGCCGCCTGCAGGTGGCCACCGCTCTGTACGATTTCGTCAACCAGCAGGTGCTGCCCGGTACCGGGGTGGAGCCGACCGCGTTCTGGGCCGGTTTCGATGCCATCGTGGCCGATCTGGCCCCGAAGAACATCGCCCTGTTGGCCGAGCGGGACCGTCTGCAGGCCGAGCTCGACAAGTGGCACAGCGCCAATCCCGGCCCCATCACCGACATGGCGGCCTACCGTCAGTTCCTGGAAACCATCGGCTACCTCGTGCCGGCCCCCAGCGGCGTCAAGGCCACCACCGCCAACGTCGATGCCGAACTGGCCGTGCAAGCCGGCCCGCAACTGGTGGTGCCCATTCTGAACGCGCGCTACGCCCTCAACGCGGCCAACGCCCGCTGGGGCAGCCTGTACGACGCGCTCTACGGCACCGACGCCATTCCTGAGGGCGACGGTTGTGCCAAAGGCCCGGGCTACAACGAGAAGCGCGGCGCCAAGGTCATTGCCTTCGCACGCAACTTCCTCGACCAGGCTGCGCCACTGGCCAGCGGCTCGCATGCCGACGCCACGGCCTATGCCATCGTGGGTGGCGCGCTGCGGGTTACGCTCAAAGGTGGGGCCACCACCGGCTTGAAAGCCGCCACCCAGCTCGTGGGCTACCAGGGCGATGCGGCCGCGCCGAAGTCGGTGCTGCTGGTGCACAACGGCAACCACATCGACATCGTCATCAACAAGGCCACCCCGATTGGCCAGACCGACCCCGCCGGCGTGGCCGACGTGGTGCTGGAAGCGGCACTGTCCACCATCCTCGACCTGGAAGACTCCGTGGCCGCCGTGGACGCGGAAGACAAGATCCTCGGCTACCGCAATTGGCTGGGCATCCTCAAGGGCACGCTGACCGAATCGTTCGACAAGGGCGGCAAGACGCTGACGCGTGGCCTCAACCCCGACCGCGTCTACACGGCACCCAACGGGGGGGAAGTGCGCCTGCACGGCCGCAGCCTGATGTTCGTGCGCAACGTGGGCCACCTGATGACCAACCCGGCCATCCTCTACACCGCCGCCGACGGCACCGCGCGCGAGATTCCCGAGGGCATCATGGACGCGGTGATCACCACCACCATCGCGCTGCACGACCTCAAGGGCAACGGCGCCAACGGCATCCGCAACAGCCGCACCGGCAGCGTCTACATCGTCAAGCCCAAGATGCACGGCCCCAAGGAAGTG
>JAUVXK010000138.1 GCA_030603635.1 Burkholderiales bacterium
GGCCGAGGTATTTGAGAGGGTCCAGGCCGGTGCCCCGGCTTTTGCTCATTTTTTCGCCACCGTTGACGGTGATGAAGCCGTGCACGTTCACCTGCGTGGGCGTTTTGCGGCCACTGAACTGCAGCATGGCCGGCCAGAACAAGGTGTGGAAGTAGGTGATGTCCTTGCCGATGAAGTGCACCTGTTCCACCGCCGGGTCGGCCACGAACTCGTCGTAGCTTTGCGTGGTGCGCGATTCAGGGTGCCAGTGGTTCGCTGCCTGACCCTTGGCAAAGTGGTTCTTCAGGCTGGCCAGGTAGCCGATGGGGGCGTCCAGCCAGACGTAGAAGTACTTGCCCGGCGCGTCGGGGATCTCAATGCCGAAGTACGGGGCGTCGCGGCTGATGTCCCAGTCGCCCAGACCGCCGTTGCCGTGCTCGTCCTTGGCAAACCATTCCTTGATCTTGTTCAGCACCTCGGGCTGCAGGCGGCCGGTTTCGCTGGTCCAGCTTTCCAGGAAGGCCAGGCAGCGCGGGTCGCTGAGCCTGAAGAAATAGTGTTCGGAGGTGCGCAGCACCGGCGTGGCGCCGGACAAGGCCGAGTAGGGGTTCTTCAGCTCGGTAGGAGCGTAAACCGCGCCGCAGCTTTCGCAGGAGTCGCCGTACTGGTCCTTGGCGCCGCACTTGGGGCATTCGCCTTTGATGAAGCGGTCGGGCAGGAACATGTTCTTCTCGGGGTCGAAGAACTGTTCGATGGTTTTGGTGCTGATCAGGCCATTGGCCTTGAGGTCAAGGTAGATGCGCTGCGCCAGCTCGTGGTTTTCCAGACCATCGGTGCTGTGCCAGTTGTCGAACTTCACATGGAAGCCTTCCAGGTAGGGGGCACGCCCTGCGGCGATGTCGGCCACGAACTGTTGTGGCGTCTTGCCGGCCTTTTCGGCGGCGATCATGATGGGCGCGCCATGGGCGTCGTCGGCGCCCACGAAGTGCACCTCGTGCCCGTGCATGCGCTGCATGCGCACCCAGATGTCGGCCTGGATGTACTCCATGATGTGGCCGATGTGGAAGTGGCCGTTGGCGTAGGGCAGGGCGGTGGTGACGAAGAAGCGTCGTTTCTCGGGGCGCGCGGTCATGTGGGTGTCCTTGTGGGCAAGCCCACGATTTTAATGAGGGCACCGGACCCGTGCCGACCAGGCCTTGTTCAACAAGCGGATAGACTTCGTGCACTCTCACCATTCACAACGGAGACCCTCACCCATGGCCGTCCAACAGCAGGCGCTGCTCCTGGCGCTGCAAGCCGTCACCGATCCGCATACCGGCAAGGATTTTGTGTCCAGCAAGGCGCTGAAGCACCTGCAGGTGCACGACGGCGACGTGTCGTTCGAGATCGAACTGGGCTACCCGTGCCAAAGTCAGCACCCGACGCTGCGCAAGGCACTGATTGCGGCCGCCAAGTCGGTGCCGGGCGTTGAGAACGTGTCGGTCAACCTGCAGACCCGGATCATCCCGCATGCGGTGCAGCGCGGTGTGCCGCTGATGCCGAACGTGAAGAACATCATCGCCGTCGCCTCGGGCAAGGGGGGGGTGGGCAAGAGCACCACCACCGTGAACCTGGCCCTGGCCCTGGCTGCCGAGGGCGCGCGCGTGGGCATTCTGGACGCCGACATCTACGGCCCCAGCCAGCCGATGATGATGGGCATCGAGGGCCGGCCTGAAAGCATCGACGGCCAGACCATGGAGCCGCTGGAGAACTACGGTGTGCAGGTCATCTCGATCGGTTTCCTGATCGACAAGGACGAAGCCATGATCTGGCGCGGCCCCATGGCCACGCAGGCGCTGGAGCAACTGCTTCGGCAGACCAACTGGAAGGACCTGGACTATCTGCTGGTCGACATGCCGCCCGGGACCGGCGACATCCAGCTCACGCTGTCCCAGCGTGTGCCCATGACCGGCGCAGTCATCGTGACCACGCCGCAGGACATTGCCCTGCTGGATGCGCGCAAGGGCATCAAGATGTTCGAGAAGGTGGGCGTGCCCATCCTGGGCATCGTCGAGAACATGGCGGTGTACTGCTGTCCGAACTGTGGTCACACCGAGCACATCTTCGGTGCGGACGGCGGCCGGCGCATGGCGGCCGAGTATGGCGCCGACTACCTGGGGGCCCTGCCCCTGAACATGCAGATCCGGGTTCAGGCCGACAGCGGGCAGCCGACCGTCGTGGCCGACCCTGACGGTGAGATCGCCGGCGTCTACAAGGCCGTGGCGCGCCAGGTGGCCATTACGGTGGCTCAGAAGGCGAAGGATTTTTCGTCGAAGTTCCCGAGCATCAAGATTTCCAAGGACACCTGATGGTTCGGTCGCAAGCGACCTCCGGCGGGCTGCCTCCCTCATGGCGTCGCATGGGGCCTCGGACGCGGCGCGTGGTGCAGGCGGTGCTCTACGAAACCTTTGCCGTGATCTTCGTCGCCTCGGCGCTGGCACTGGCCTTCGACGAGCCGGCGCCGTCTGCGCTGGGCCTGTCGTTGCTCACATCGGGCATTGCGCTGGCCTGGAACTACGTGTTCAACGGCCTGTTCGAGCGCTGGGAACGGCGTCAGCCGGTCAAGGGCCGAACCTGGCGCCGCCGCGTGGTACATGGCCTGGGATTCGAGGGTGGCCTGGCCATTCTGTTGATTCCAGTCATGGCCTGGTGGCTGCAGACCACCCTGTGGCTGGCGTTCCTGGCAGACCTGGGGCTGTTGCTGTTCTTTCTTGTCTACACCATGGTGTTCACCTGGGCGTTCGACAAGGTGTTCGGTTTGCCCCAGTCGGCCCTGCAGCACCCGGACTGACGCCGCAGGTGCTGCTGGCGCTCAGGCCTGGACGGCCCGCTGCGCTTCCAGGTCGCGCAGCTTGAAACGCTGGATCTTGCCGGTGGCCGTCTTGGGCAGTTCGTCCACGAACTCGATGTGGCGGGGATACTTGTAGGGCGCCAGATGTTCCTTGCAGAAGGCCTTGACACCGTCCTCGTCCAGCGATTGTCCGGGTTTGAGCACGATGAAGGCCTTGGTCTTGACCAGGCCGTCGCTGTCGGTCTTGCCGATCACCGCCGCTTCCAGGATGGCGGGATGCTGCACCAGTGTGGCCTCCACCTCGAAGGGGCTGACGTAGATGCCGCTGACCTTGAGCATGTCGTCGTTGCGGCCGGCGTAGGTGTAGTAGCCGTCGGCGTCACGGCTGTACTTGTCGCCGCTCTTGGTCCATTCGCCGCGGAAGGTGTCGCGCGACTTCTCCCGGTTGTGCCAATACATGAGCGCGGCGCTCGGGCCCTTCACGTACAGGTCGCCGATCTCGATGGAGCCGTCGGCATTGGGCGCCAGGGGCTGGCCATCCTCCCCACGCAGTTCCACTTCGTACCCAGGTACCGGTTTGCCGGTGGTGCCGTAGCGCACGTCGCCCGGGCGGTTCGACAGGAAGATGTGGAGCATCTCGGTGGAGCCGATGCCGTCGATGATCTCGGCTCCAAAATGGGCCGTCCAGCGCTCGCCGATGTCGCGTGGCAGGGCTTCGCCGGCCGAGGAACACAGACGCAGCGCTACGTCTGCCTTGACGGGCAGGTCGGGGTGGGCGAGCATGCCGCCGTAGCCGGTGGGCGCGCCGTAGAACACGGTGGGCTTGCGGCCGGCGAGCGCTGGTGTGTGGCCCGTGAGGCGCTGGAACACCGCGGGCGGTGTGGGGCGCTCGGCCATCAGCACCACCGTGGCGCCCACGCTCAGAGGGAAGCTCAGCGCGTTGCCCAGGCCGTAGGCGAAGAACAGCTTGGCCGCCGAGAACACGGTGTCGGCTTCCGTGAGACCCAGCACCGGTTGGGCATAGAGGGCCGCCGTCCAGTACAGGTTGCCCTGGGTGTGCACCGTGCCCTTGGGGCGACCGGTGGAGCCGGAGGAGTACAGCCAGAATGCGGCCTCGTCGGCCAGGGTGGCGGTGGGAGCGGTTTGAGGAGCGCTGCGGACCAGCAGCTCGTCCATCGCCACGGCCTGGACACCGGGACCGCTGGGTAACGGGCGTGTCGGCTTGGAGACGATCAGGTGCCGGACTTCGTGTGGGCCTTGTTCCAGAGCCGATTCCAGCGACGGCAGCAGGGCTTCCGACACCAGCGCCGCCTGCGCGCGGCAATGCCGCAGCATGAAGGCGTAGTCCTCGGCGGTGAGCAGGGTGTTGAGGCAGACCGGTACGATGCCAGCGTACAGGGCACCGAGGAAGCTCACGATCCAGTCGTTGTTGTCATGCATGAGCAGCAGCACGCGCTCCTCGCGCCGCAGTCCCAGCGACTGCAGGCCGCTGGCCATGCGTTGGATGCGTTCCGCCAACTCGCCATAGGTCAGCCGGCCGTGGTCGTCGATCAGGGCCACCTTGTCGCGGCGCGTGGCGTTGCGCCGGATCAGGTCGTGCGCGAAGTTGTAGTCCGTGGCCGGGGGAGGGGGCAGTTGTGCGGTCATCGGTGTCTCCTCGATGGGCGGTTGAATGGGCGGCGATGGGGTCAGAGCGACAAGGGTACGGCGTGGCTGCCCCAATGGTCCAGCGCGGCGGTGCTGGCCTGGACCGCACTTCGGCGATGGTAGAAGCCCAGAGCGCGCAGTCCGCCCAATTCCTCGCCACCACCGGCACGGCCTGGGCCGCCATGCAACGACATGGGCATCACGTTGCCGTGGCCGCTGTGCAGGCTGGCCACGTCGGGTGAAATGGCGTGGATGCGGCCGTGGCTGGCGCCCAGTTCCGCTGCTGTCTGGGCGATGAAGGCCGGGTCGGCGCTGTAGACCGACATGACCAGCGAGCCTTCGCCGCGCCGGATGAGTTCATGGGCCTGCTCGATGCCGTCGTAGGCCATGAGCGTGGCCACCGGGCCGAACACCTCCACCTCGTGCAACACGCGGGCATCAGCCGGCTGGCGGCTGCCCAGCAGGGTGGGGGCCACGCAGGCGGCCACGGCGGGGTCGGCGTCCACCAGCGCCACCTGGCTGCCGTCGAACAGCACCTCGGCTTCGGTTTTCAGGTGGGTGATGCCGGCCAGCACCGTGTCGTGCTGCTCCCGGCTCACCAGCGCGCCCATGCGCACGCCTTCGCTGCGCGGGTCGCCCACGGTGGTCTTGGCCAGCTTGGTGGCAATCGCATGGGCGGCGGCGTCGTACAGCGCGCGCGGCACGAACACGCGGCGGATCGCGGTGCACTTCTGGCCGCTCTTGACGGTCATTTCCCGCACCACCTCGCTCACCATCAGGTGGAAGGCTTCGCTGTCGGCGGTGGCGGCAGGGTCCAGCAAGGCGGAGTTGACGCTGTCGGCCTCGATGTTGCAGCGCACCGAGCGTTGCGCCACGGCGGGGTGGGAGCGGATGATGCGCCCCGTCTCGGCCGAACCGGTGAACGACACCACGTCGAACGGTTCCAGTTGGTCCATCAGCCCGGCCGACGAGCCGCAGACGATGGACAGCGCCCCGGCGGGCAGGATGTGGGCGTCGATCACGTCCTGCACCATGCGCTGGGTGAGCCAGGCGGTGCTGGTGGCGGGCTTGACGATGACGGGAACGCCCGACAGCAGGGCCGGCGCGGCTTTTTCCCACAGACCCCAGCTTGGGAAGTTGAAAGCGTTGATGAACAGCGCCACGCCGCGCGTGGGGGTGAGGATGTGCTGAGTTTGGAACAACGGGTCCTTGGCCATGCGGATGCGCTCGCCGTCCAGCAGGAAGCGTGCATCGCCCAGAGCCGCGCCCTGCTTGGCGTAGTAACCCAGGGTGAAGATGCCCCCGTCAATATCCACCGCCGAGTCTTTGGTGACGGTGCCGGAGTTGGCGGTGGCGATCTCGTAATAGGCATCGCGGTTCGCCTGCAGGACCGTCACGATCTCGCCCAGCAGGGCGGCGCGTTGGCCATAGCTCAGGGCGCGCAGGGCCGAGCCACCCTGCTCACGTGCGAAGCGGAAGCCTTCAGCCAGCTCCAGCCCCTGGCTGGAGACACGAACCAGCTCGGTGCCGCGAACCGGATCGAACAGGGGCGTGCCTTCGCCCTGGCCGTGTTGCCAGCGGCCGGCGAGGTGGTTGGGAAGCAGTGGTGTGGGGTTCATGTTTGGGCTCGGTGGAGGGACAGGCTGTTCAGTGCACGCCAAAGGCGGTATAAATGCATTATCGTGC
>JAUVXK010000190.1 GCA_030603635.1 Burkholderiales bacterium
TGGGCGCTCACGTAGGCGGCGGTGAGTTCGGAAGCGTTGGCCCGTTTCACCGTGGTCACCCAAGGGGCCGGCACCCCCAGCACGAAGTCGCCGACACGCAGCATCACCACCTGGGTCACGGCCGTGCTCAGCGGTACGAGAAGCCGGAACGCCGTCCCCCCGGCATCGGGCCTGAAATACTCGATGCGGCCCCCCAGGCCCAGCACCTCGTTGCGCACCACGTCCAGCCCGATGCCACGCCCGGCCCGCTCGGTCACGGTTTCGGCCGTGCTGACGCCGGAGGCAAAGATACAGCGTGCCGCATCGGCCTCACCGAACGGGGCCTCTGCCGGATGCACGCCCTGAGCCACGGCGCGTTGGCGCACGCGCTCCACATCCAGCCCCGCCCCGTCATCGGTCAGGGTGAGGGCCAGGTCGTTGCCACTGGCCTGGAGGTCGATCTCCACGCGGCCGGTACCCGGCTTGCCCAGGCCTTCGCGCCGGTCCGGTGGCTCGATCCCATGGACCACGGCATTGCGCAGCAGGTGTTCCAGCGCGGGCACCAGGCGGTCCAGCACGCCCCGGTCCACCTCCACCTCGCCGTGGTGGATCACCAGTTCCACGAGCTTGTCCTCTGCGTCGGCCGCCTGGCGCACCACACGGTGCAGGCGGTCGGCCAGGGAATCGAACGCCACCAGCCGGGTACGCAAGAGGTCGCGCTGCAGTTCACGGGTCTGGCGGGCCTGGGCGGCCAGGTTGCCTTCGGCCGCCTCCACGGCCCGTTGCATGTGGTGCTGCACGGTGGCCACGTCGTTGACGGATTCGGCCAACAGCCGCGTGAGCTCCTGCACACGGGTGTAACGATCGAACTCCAGCGGGTCGAAACGGGCATCGGCCTCACGGCTTTGCGCCATGCGCGACTGCATCTGGGTTTCGGTCTGCAGCTCCACATCGCGCAACTGGCTGCGCAGGCGCTCGATGTTGCCGCTCATGTCCTTGAACGACTGGCGCAGGGCCCGCATGTCGCCTTCCAGACGGGTGCGCGTGAGCATCACGTCGCCGGTCTGGACCATGAGCCGGTCGAGCAGGTCGGCGCGGATGCGCACGGTGGTCTGGGTGCTGGGCAGCGGCTCCAGCGGGGCCGGAATGTCGGGGGCGGTCAGGCCTTCGGGTGCCTGCAGCGTCACGCCCTCGGGCGCCTCCATGCCTGGTTCGCCAGCCGGGGTCGCATAGGCGCGGCACAGCAGGTCGAACCGGGCCTGCAGGGCATCCATGGCCATCTGCAAGGGGCGCAGGGCCTGAGGCTGCGGGACTTCCGGCAGGGCCAGCACGTCGCTTTCCAGCCGGTGCGCCATCTCGCCCAGGCGGGACGCCCCGGCCAGACGGGCACTGCCTTTGAAGGTGTGCAGGTTGCGCAGCACCTCGGCCCGGGCGCCGGTGTTGTCGGGCCGAGCCACCCATTGCCGCAAGGCCGAGCCCAGCCGGGGCAGGAGTTCTTCCGCCTCGTCCTGGAACACGGCGAACAGGTCGGCATCCAGCCGGTCGTCGGGCACGTCGGGCACGTCGGGCACGTCGGGCAGTGAGGCAGCCAAGGCAGCGGCGGGGGCCACCTCTTCAGGCAAGGCTGGCGGCGCCTGTTCAGGCTCGTCGGGAATTTCGGCCAGGGCAGCCAGCGTCTGCGGCTGTGGCTCACGCAAAAAGCCGGCAGCGAACTGGTGCAGCAGGCGACGGGCCTCTTCGGCCCCATCGGCGATCTGGCGGGCCTGGACCGATGACACCGCCCCGGTGGGGGTGGTCAGGGCGGCGATGCGGTCCAGGGCATGTTCAAGCGCCCGCGCGAGCTGCGACAACCCCAGATGACCGACCGTGGCCGCCCCTCCTGCCAGCGAATGGGCGAGCGCGGACAGCCCTTCGGGCAAGGGGTCGTCAGGCACCAGGCACCACTCGGACAAGGCGTGGCTGAGCCGCCGCGACCACTCGTCGGCTTCGTTGAGGAAGACGTTGTACAGGTCCAGATCGATGCGCAACGGCCCGACGACCTTGACCGGTTCGTCAAGCACCGGGAGATCGGCCACCGACGGCGGGACGGACGCCGCCGGCACCTCCACGGCGTCAAGCAGCACAGGGATCGCCGTCTCCGAAGGTAAGGGCACGTAGTGGCCTTCGAGGCGCAGAGCGTCGGCACTGGCACGGACGGCCGCCGCGCTGCCCGCTTCCTGCTCGGGCATACCAGACTGCAGGCGGCCCACCCAGTCCTGCAGGTAGGTGAGTACTTGCTCACTCAGATCCAGCAAGGGGGTGCTGGCCGGCTTCTGTTCCGCCAGCCAGGTGTTGAGCAACTGCTCCATGGCCCAGGCGGCTTCGCCCAGATCGGCCAGTTCCACCATGCGCGCACTGCCCTTGAGCGTGTGAAAGCCCCGACGCAGCGCGGTCAGGTCGGGCAGGCTGTGGGGCTCCTGACGCAGGATCTGCAGCGTTTCCTGGGCACCGGCAAACACGGCCTGGGCCTCATCGGCAAAAATCGCTCGCAGGTCATCGTCGTCTCCTTCGCCCACCTCCTCCAATGGGGCTTCGGGCACGGCGAGCGGGATCGGTTCACTCGTCTGTCCACCGGGAAGCGTGGAACGCAGCAGCCCAGCCGCTTCGTCGAAGCGATAAGCCTGCCGCGCCAGTTCGGGCTGACGGGTGAAGGTGTCGAGCAACCACCCCAGCATGGACACGTTCGGCCCGAGGCGCAGGGCCATCTGCTGCAGGGTTTGGGGAACATGACGGTCGGGCCGGGCCGCCCAGGCGGAGACATCGTCTCGCAGGCGTTCCAGGGTGAGACAGGCGTCCGGCAGCTCCAGCAAGGTGGCGATGCCACGCATGCGGCCCAGCCGCTCGGCCACCGTGCCCAGTCCGGCCAGCGCTGCCGTGTCGTGCTGGCGAAAAATGACGTCGAGGGTCAGTTCCACCGCTTCCAGCTCACCCTGCCATTGGGTCATCACCTGGGTCAGGGTCTCGCGCTCACTGAGCCGGCGGTACAAAGCCGTCATCCAGCCTTCGGGTTCGGGGGCGGGCTCGCCACGCAACACGCCGTCCAGGCGACGGGCCAGCACGTC
>JAUVXK010000096.1 GCA_030603635.1 Burkholderiales bacterium
GGCGTTCGGCCGACCATAAAGGATGTTGTATTCGATGGTGTCGTTGAACAGCACCGTGTCCTGCGGCACGATGCCGATGGACTGGCGCACGCTGCCCTGCGTGACGGCGCGAATGTCCTGCCCCGCGATGGTGATGCGCCCCTCCGATCCGTCGGCAGGGTCGCCGGGCCGGCCAACATCGTAGAAGCGGTAGAGCAGGCGCGCCAGTGTGGACTTGCCGGAGCCCGACGGCCCCACCACCGCGACTGTCTTGCCGGCGGGCACGGTAAAGCTCACGCCGTGCAGGATTTCCCGTTCGCGCTCGTAGGCAAAGTGCACATTCTCGAACCGCACCTCGGGGGGGCCGTCCAGCCGCAGGGGCTGCGCGCCGGGGGCATCGGCAATCTCGCGCTCCTTGTCGAGCAGGGTGAACATCTTGTCCAGGTCGGTCAGGCCCTGCTTGATCTCGCGGTACAGCACACCCAGGAAGTTGAGCGGGATGTAGAGCTGGATCATGAAGGCGTTGATCATGACCAGATCGCCCAGCGTCATCTGACCCTGGGCCACGCCCACGGTGGCGCGCCACAGCATGGCCACCAGCGCGGTGGCGATGATGAGCTGCTGCCCGGCGTTGAGCATGGACAGCGTGGCCTGGCTTTTCAGCCGGGCGCGGCGCAGGCGCTCCAGCGCCTCGTCGTAACGCCGGCCTTCGAAGGCCTCGTTGTTGAAGTACTTGACGGTTTCGTAGTTCAACAGGGAATCGATGGCCTTGGTCTGGCTCGCCGACTCCATCTCGTTCATGTGGCGACGGAACTGGGTGCGCCAGGCCGTCACCTTCACGGTGAAGAACACGTACACCGTGAGTGCGAGCAGGGTGGTCCACACGTACCAGAGCTCGAACTTGAAGCCCAACAGCGCCAGCACCAGGGCCACCTCCAGCAACGTGGGCAGGATGCTGTAGAGCGAATACGAGATCAGCGACTGCACACCGCGCGTGCCGCGCTCGATGTCGCGCGTCATGCCGCCGGTCTGGCGCTCCAGATGGAAACGCAGGCTCAGCTCGTGCAGGTGGCCGAAAACCTGCAATGCGATGGCTCGGGTGGCGCCTTCGGTGGCCTTGGCGAAGATGAGTTCGCGCAGCTCGGTGAACAGCGTGGTGGAGAAGCGCAACAGTCCATAGGCCAGCAGCAGACCCACCGGCACCACCAGAAAGGCCTCGCTGCCAGGGGGCAGACCCAGCATGGACTGGCCGGGGGCGGGGGTGAGGCTGTCCACCAGTTCCTTCAGCAGCAGCGGCACCCCCACGTTGGCGAGCTTGGCCACCACCATGAAGGCCAGCGCGGCCGCCACCCGCCAGCGGTACTGCCACAGGTAGGGCAGCAGTCGACGCAACACCCCCCAGTCAGAGCGGGCAGCCGCCTGCGGGCCGGAACGGCCGGCAGGCGGCACGGCCGTGTGCGGGGCCGCACCGGCGGAAGAAAAGTCGCGCATGAATGACAATCAGGACATGAACCCTCCGATTTTGCCCCCAAGTGCGCCGGTCGGCACGGACCCGGCCGATCTCCCCTCCCGGGCTGCCGACACGCCGCCCGACGACAAGGCCCTGGTGCTCAAGGTCATCCCCATGCCGGCCGATTGCAACGCCAATGGCGACATCTTCGGCGGCTGGGTCATGGCCCAGGTGGACCTGGCCGGATCGGTGCAATCTGTGCGGCTGGCGCAGGGGCGCGTGGCCACGGTGGCCGTCAACCAGTTCGTGTTCAAGCAACCGGTGCGCGTGGGCGACATTCTGAGCTTCTACAGCACCGTCACCCGCGTGGGGAACACCTCGGTGACCGTGCAGGTGGAGGTATTTGCCGAGCGCTTCAACGCACAGGGCGCTTTCGTGAAGGTGACCGAAGCATCGCTCACCTACGTCGCCATCGACGAGCAGGGCCGCCCACGCCCGATCCCGAACCGACAGACCCCTCCATGCTGACCCCCTCCCGCTCGGAGGGACGTCCACCCCTCAGGCGTATCATTCTGCGCGATCGAACTCTGCTCCTCCCATGCCCAAATCCCGATCCGTCCCCTCCACCGCGCTATCGCCCGCCGACTACCTGAAGCTCACCCTCACCGCCCGTGTGTACGACGTGGCCGTGGAGTCGGCGCTGGAGCCGGCCAAAAACCTGAGCCGCCGTCTGCACAACAAGGTGCTGCTCAAGCGGGAAGACCAGCAGCCCGTCTTCAGCTTCAAGTTGCGCGGCGCCTACAACAAGCTGGCCCACCTCACGCCCGAACAGCTGGAAAAAGGGGTCATCTGCGCCTCGGCCGGCAACCATGCGCAAGGGGTGGCACTGGGTGCGCACAAGCTGGGCACGCGCGCGGTCATCGTCATGCCCACCACCACCCCGCAGGTCAAGATTGACGCGGTCAAGGCACTGGGTGGCGACGTGGTGTTGCATGGCGACAGCTATTCGGACGCCTACCAGCACGCCGTACGGCTGGAAAAGGAGCAGGGGCTGACCTTCGTCCACCCCTTCGACGACCCTCACGTGATCGCCGGCCAAGGCACCATCGCCATGGAAATGCTGCGCCAGTTGCAGAGCCTGGGCAGCCAGCGGCTCGACGCGGTGTTCGTGGCCATCGGGGGTGGGGGCCTCATCAGCGGTGTGGCCAACTGCATCAAGGCCGTGCGGCCCGAGATCAAGGTGATCGGTGTTCAGATGAACGATTCCGACGCCATGATGCAGTCGGTCGCCGCTGGCGAGCGCGTGACCCTGCCCGACGTGGGCCTGTTCAGCGACGGGACCGCCGTCAAACTGGTGGGCGAAGAGACCTTTCGCATCAGCCGCGAACTGGTCGACGGTTTCATGACGGTGGACACCGATGCCGTCTGCGCGGCGATCAAGGACATCTTCGTGGACACCCGCAGCATCGTCGAACCCGCCGGGGCGCTGGCGGTGGCTGCCATCAAGAAATACGTGGCCGAGCACAAGACCAAGGGCGAGACCTACGCCGCCATCCTGTGCGGCGCCAACATGAACTTTGACCGCCTGCGCTTCGTGGCCGAGCGCGCCGAGGTGGGCGAGGAACGCGAGGCCCTGTTCGCCGTCACCCTGCCCGAAGAGCGCGGCAGCTTCAAGCGCTTCCTCGAGACCATCGGCAACCTGCCGGGCGGCCCCCGCAACGTGACGGAGTTCAGCTACCGCATCAGCGACGAGCGCGAAGCCCACGTGTTTGTGGGCCTGACCACCCACAGCAAGGGGGAAAGCAGCAAGATCGCGGCCAATTTCAGCAAGCACGGCTTCGCCACCCTGGACCTCACGCACGACGATCTGGCCCAGGAGCACATCCGCCACATGGTGGGCGGGCACTCCCCGCTGGCCCAGGACGAGCGGCTGCTGCGCTTCGTGTTCCCGGAACGCCCCGGGGCCCTGCTCAAGTTCCTGAGCCTGATGCGACCGGGATGGAACATCAGCCTGTTCCACTACCGCAACCAGGGCGCGGACTACGGGCGCATCCTGGTCGGTCTGCAGGTACCTGCCAAGGACGACAAGGCGTTCCAGAAATTCCTGGACACCCTGGGCTACCCCTACGTGGAAGAGACCCACAACCCGCTGTACCGGCTGTTCCTGAAACGCTGAGCGGCACTGCAGGCCATGCAAGGCATCCGACATTTTCTGCTGGCGCTGCAGTTCTTCACCCGCATTCCGGTAACCGGGGCGCTGGCGCAGTGGGTCGGCTACAGCCCTGGGATGCTGCGCGCCAGCGCGGCGCACTTCCCCGGTGTGGGCTGGATCGTGGGCGGGGTCGCGGCGGGCGTCTATGGCCTGCTGTGCTGGCACCTGCCCCCGGTGGCGGGCATCACCTGGGTGGCAGCCGTGTTCAGCACCATCGCCACCGTGCTGCTCACCGGTGGCTTCCACGAGGATGGTTTGGCCGATATGGCCGACGGCCTGGGCGGTAGCCACCAGCGCGAAAGAGCGCTGGAAATCATGAAGGATTCGCGCATCGGGGCCTTCGGGGCCATGGCGCTGGTGCTGGCGCTGCTGGCCAAGGTGGCGCTGCTGGCCGTGCTGGGCCAGATGTCGCTGGCCGGTGCCCTGTTGGCCATCTGGCTGGCGCACGTGGCGTCACGGACCTGGCCCTTGCTGACCATCCGCTGGCTCCTGCACGTGGGTGACGCGGCGGGCAGCAAATCCAAACCCCTGGCCGACCAAATCAGCCAGCGCGCTCTGGTGGTGGGTGCGCTCTGGTGCGGACTGGCGGTGATCGTCGCAGTCGCCTGGGCACACGTCCTATCGCCCCCGTGGCTGGGGGGTCTGCTGAGCGGTGAACGCACCGCCACGGTGCTGCTGTGGGGGCTACTGGGTTCTGCCCTCGGCTGGGCGCTGATGCATTGGCGGCTGAAGCAGCGCTTGCAAGGCTTCACCGGCGACGGCCTGGGAGCGGCCCAACAGGTCAGCGAGATCGGCTTCTACCTGGCGATGGCCCTGGCCATGGGAGCCCGATGAGCCACGAAGTTCCCCTGGAGCTGTGGCTGGTGCGGCACGCCCCGGTGACGGTGCCGGTGGGCACCTGCTATGGGCGCCTGGATGTACCCGCCGATGAGTCCCTGACACAGCGTGCCGCTGAAGCGCTGGGTCTGGCCTGGACCACACCTGGCACACCCCATGCACCCGCCCTGGCATGGCACTCCCCGGCCCGCCGCACCGCCGACCTCGCTCGCGCAGCCACGCTCCAGGGACTGCCTAAAGCCCGACCCGATGCCCGGCTGGCCGAGATGGACTTCGGGACCTGGGAAGGCCAGCGCTGGGACGACATTCCCCGCGACGAACTGGACAACTGGAACGCCGATTTCCACCATCACCGCCCCGGCAACGGCGAAAACGTGGCCGAACTGCTGGAGCGGGTGCGCGCCGCCCTCCTCGCCTGCCGGCAACAGGCCCTGGCCGAAGGCATGCCGCGCGCGGTGTGGTTCACCCACGCGGGCGTGATCCGGGCTGTGGAAGTGTGTCTCTCGGCACGGCGGCTGCCGTTGCAGGCACGCGACTGGCCCACCACGGCCTGCGATTTCGGGACCTGGCAGGTGCGGTTGGTGAAATAATCCCGCCACCATGCCCATCTCTCTCGACGGCCAACTGGTCGTGGCCATTTCGTCTCGTGCCCTGTTCGACTTTGAAGCCGAAAACGAGGTGTTCGAGCAGGGCGACGACCACGCCTACATGCAGTTGCAGCTCCAGCGACTCGACGAACCCGCCGGACGGGGCGTGGCGTTTTCGCTGGTGCACAAGCTGCTGAGCTTCAACACGCCGGAGCAGCAGCGGGTCGAGGTGGTGATCCTGTCGCGCAACGACCCGGTGTCGGGCATGCGCGTGTTCCGCTCCGCCAATCACTACGGCCTCACCATCCAGCGCGGCGTGTTCACCCGGGGCCAGTCGCCCTGGCGCTACCTGCGGCCGCTGCAGGCGAACCTCTTCCTTTCGGCCCACTTGAGCGACGTGCGTTCAGCCCTGGACGCGGGCGTGCCGGCGGCACAGGTGTATCCGCAATCCGTTCGCGCCAGCGACGCCCACCCCCGCGAGGTGCGGATTGCCTTCGACGGCGATGCGGTGCTGTTCTCCGACGAAGCCGAACGCGTGTTTCAGGCGCAAGGTCTGAGCGCCTTCCAGGCCCACGAAGTCAGCAATGCCAGCCTGCCGCTGCAAGGCGGCCCATTCAAACCCCTGCTGGAAGCACTGCACCGTTTGCAGAATGCCGGCACGGCCCACATGCGCATCCGCACCGCGCTGGTCACGGCCCGCAGCGCCCCGGCGCACGAACGCGCCATTCGCACCCTCATGGACTGGAACATCGAAGTCGATGAAGCCATGTTCCTGGGCGGCCTGCCGAAGGGGGAATTCCTGCGCGAATTCGAACCCGATTTCTTTTTCGACGACCAGACCGGCCACATCGAGCACGCGGCGCGCCATGTGCCGGCGGGTCACGTGGCCAGTGGGATTTCGAACAGCCGTCCTTAGCGACTAGAACCTTTCTCCCAGCGCCAAGTAGCGCCACTGCCCTGGCGGCAAGCCCGCCATGGCGATGCGCCCGATGCGGATGCGTCGCAGCGCGCAAAGCTTCAGCCCCACCTGTTCACACATCCACGCGATCGACTCCGGCGGAATGCCCTTGACCGCAAAGCGCAGGCGTGTTTCGCTCTGCCAGCTCACGCGCGCTGGCGGCAGGGGGCGCCCGTCGCGCACCAGGCCATGGCACAACCGCTCCAGGCCATCGGAGAGCCGTTCGCCCTGAACTTCGGCGATCAGTTCCTGTTCGACCCAGGCCGCCTCTTCGGTGAGCTTGCGGACGACACGCAGGTCCTGGCTGAGCACGCACAACCCGCTGGCCTCGGTGGGCAACGGCAGCAAGGCCTTGAGCCCGCGCCGATGGGTCTGGCTGGTGCGAACACCGGAGGTATCACCGCTCCACCGTTGGGTCTCGCCCAGCAGATCGAGCACTGCCTCCGCCCCCACACCCGCAGGCTTGTGGAGCAGGAACGTCACCGGGACGATGGGTTGCAGGTGGGCCTGAGGATCGATCTCGACACGCTGACCGGCACCGACCCGTGCCTGCGGCAAGTCCACACACTGCCCGTCTACACGCACCCACCCTTCGACAATGAGCTGTTCCGCCTCACGGCGCGAGCACCCCCGCAACGTGGCGACGGCCTTGGACAAACGCTGGGGATCGCCAGAGACGGGCGGAATGGGGGCAGGAGTGTGCATGGGGGTCACAGGTTGAAGTCGTAGTCCACCGTCAGCGGGGCATGGTCGCTGAAACGCTGGTCCTTGTAGACGCTGGCCTGGCGCGCGGTGGCCGCCAGGGCGGGCGTGGCCAGGTGGTAATCGATGCGCCAGCCTACGTTCTTGGCCCAGGCCTGCCCCCGGTTGCTCCACCAGGTGTAGGCGGCCTCGGTTTCGTCGGGGTGCAGGCGGCGGTACACGTCTTCCAGACCGCCTTCGGTCAGCAGCCGGGTCATCCAGGCGCGCTCCTCGGGCAGAAAACCGCTGTTCTTCAGGTTGCCTTTCCAGTTCTTCAGGTCTTTTTCGTGGTGGGCGATGTTCACGTCGCCCACCATCAGCACCTCCCGCTGGGTGCACAGGGCGGTCAGCCAGGGGTAGATGCGGTCCAGGAAACGGTATTTGGCGGCCTGCCGCTCGTCACCGGATGAACCACTGGGAAAGTAGCAGCTGACAAGGCTGAGCTTGCGCGCCGGTGTGTCGAAACGCAGCTCCACGTATCGGCCTTCGTCGTCGAACTCGGGCTCCCCGATGCCGATGACCACATCGCTGGGTTCGTGCCGGCTGTACAGGCCCACGCCCGAGTAGCCCTTCTTCACGGCATAGTGGAAATAGCCCTTGAGGCCGGCCAGCGCGTCGAAGCGGCCTTCCACGTCTGGCGCCTGGGCCTTGAGTTCCTGCACCCCCATACAATCGGGCGCAGTGGCCGCGACCCATTCTTCAAGCCCTTTGGTGGTGGCGGAACGGATGCCGTTGAGGTTGAGGCTGGTCAGTCGAAACAAGGATATTCCCCATGAAGGTTGAAGCAGGCGCGCCCGTCGATGAACTGGCGCAGGCGTTTGTGCAATTTTCCGTCGAATCGGGCGTGCTGCGTTTTGGCGAGTTCAAGACCAAGGCCGGACGCCTGAGCCCCTATTTCTTCAATGCCGGCCTGTTCGACGACGGCGCCAAGCTCGGCCGTCTCGCCGGGTTCTATGCCGAACGCATCCTGGCCAGCGGCATCGCGTTCGACATGATCTTCGGCCCGGCGTACAAGGGTATCCCACTGGCAGCGGCCGTGGCGGTGGAGCTGGCGCGCCAGGGCCGCAATGTACCCTTTGCCTACAACCGCAAGGAAGCCAAGGACCACGGCGAAGGCGGCACCCTGGTTGGCGCCCCGCTACAAGGCCGCGTGCTCATCATCGACGACGTGATGAGCGCGGGCACCGCCGCGCGCGAGTCGATCGCGCTCATCCAGGCCGCTGGCGCCACCCCCCATGCGGTGGCCATCGCGCTGGACCGGCAGGAAATGGCCACCGAGGTGGGCAGCGACGGCGTGGTGCGCGACGTGCCCTACAGCGCCGTGCAGTACGTGCGCGAACAGCTCGGCCTGCAGGTGTGCGCCATTGCCAAGCTGGCCGATCTGCTGCACTATCTGCAGCGACACGCCGGGGAGGACATGGGGCAGCACCAGACGAGGGTGCAGGCCTACCGTGATCGTTACGGCGTTCAGTGAAACCGATCTGCCGCCCATCATGCACCTGTCACGCTGCCTTCCCCGCTGGTTGATGCTGAGCACGTCGCTGCTGGGCGCCTGGGCCTTCGCACAGGGCACCAGCATCTACACCTGCGTGGACTCTAAGGGCCGGCGCCTGACTTCGGACCGGCTCATCGTCGAATGCCTCGACCGTGAACAGCGGGAACTCAACCCGAGTGGGACGGTAAGGCGCGTGATTCCTCCCTCAATGACCGCAGAGGAACGCGCGCGCGCCGAGGCTCGCCAGCGTGCCGAAGCCGAAGCCCGCGCACGTGCGGCCGAAGAACGGCGCAAGGAACAGGCCATGCTGAGCCGCTACCCGAACGAAGACGCGCACCGGCGCGCACGGGCGGATGCCCTGCGACAGGTCAACGCCGTGATTGAAGCGGTGCAGCGGCGTGAACAGGAACTGGAAAAACAGCGCACCGACATCCTGACCGAAATGGAGTTCTACCAGCGCGACCCGAGCAAGGCCCCGGAGTGGCTCAAGCAGCGTCAGGCGGACAACCTGCAGCAGATCGCTTCCCAACGATCCTATCTGGAGGATCAGCAGCGCGAACTCGGCCGGATCCACCAGCGATTCGACGAGGAGCTCGCCGTGCTGCAGCGGCTGTGGAGAGAGCGGGATCAGGCGGCACGCTGATCCCGTCACCGGTGCCGCTCAACCCAGTTTTTTCTTCAGCAGCTCGTTGACCTGACCCGGATTGGCCTTGCCCTTGCTGGCCTTCATCACCTGACCCACCAGGGCGTTGAACGCCTTGTCCTTGCCCGCGCGGTATTCGGCCACGTTCTTCTCGTTGGCCGCCAGCACCTCGTCGATGATGGCTTCCAGCGCGCCGCTGTCGTTCATCTGCTTGAGGCCCTTGGCCTCGATCAGCGCGTCCACCTGGGCCTGCGGCTGACCTGCCAATGCCTCGCCGCCCCACAACGCGTCCATCACCTGTTTGGCTGTGTTGTTGCTGATGGTGCCATCGGCAATGCGTGCAATCAGCGCGGCCAGCTGCAGCGCGCTCACGGGCGCCTCGGCAATGTCCTTTTCTTCTGCATTCAAGCGGCGCGACACCTCGCCCATGATCCAGTTGCTCGCCAGCTTGGGCTGCCCGCAAGCCTTGGCCGCTTCCTCGAAGTAGGCAGCCATGGCGGGGCTCTGCGTCAGCGTGGTGGCGTCGTACTCGGGCAGGCCGTAGCTGGTCACGAAGCGATCGGCCATGGCGCGCGGCAGCTCGGTCATGCTGGCACGCACGCGTTCCACCCATTCGCGCTCGATCACCAGCGGCGGCAGGTCCGGGTCGGGGAAGTAGCGGTAATCGGCCGCATCCTCCTTGGTGCGCATGGCACGCGTTTCGCCCGTGTCGGGGTCGAACAGCACCGTGGCCTGCTCGATCTCGTGGCCATCCTCAATGCGCTCGATCTGCCAGCGCACCTCGAAGTCGATGGCCTGCTGCATGAACTTGAAGCTGTTGAGGTTCTTGATCTCGCGGCGTGTGCCCAGCGGCTGGCCCGGCTTGCGCACCGACACGTTGGCGTCGCAGCGGAAGGAGCCTTCCTGCATGTTGCCGTCGCAGATGCCGATCCAGGTCACGATC
>JAUVXK010000143.1 GCA_030603635.1 Burkholderiales bacterium
CCTGAACCGCGAAAAGCGCCCGGACACCCCGGTGCGAGATCCGCGTCCGCCAAAGTACGCGGCCGAAGAACTCTACGGCGTCATTCCCACGGACACGCGCAAGCCCTTCGACGTGCGCGAGATCATCGCCCGCATCGTGGACGGCTCGGAACTGCACGAGTTCAAGCCGCGCTTCGGCACCACGCTGGTGTGCGGCTTCGCCCACATCGAAGGCATGCCGGTGGGCATCATTGCCAACAACGGCATCCTGTTCAGCGAATCGGCGCTCAAGGGCGCGCACTTCATCGAGCTGTGCTGCCAGCGCAAGATTCCGCTGGTGTTCCTTCAGAACATCACCGGCTTCATGGTGGGCCGCAAGTACGAAAACGAAGGCATTGCGCGCAACGGCGCCAAGATGGTGACGGCCGTGGCCACGGCCCAGGTCCCGAAGTTCACCATCATCATCGGTGGCAGCTTTGGCGCGGGCAACTACGGCATGTGTGGCCGTGCCTATTCCCCGCGCTTCCTGTGGATGTGGCCAAACGCGCGCATCAGCGTGATGGGTGGCGAGCAGGCCGCCAGCGTGCTGGCCACCGTGAAGCGCGACGGCATCGAAGCCAAGGGTGGCAGTTGGAGCATGGAGGAAGAGGAGGCGTTCAAGGCGCCCATCCGCCGCCAGTACGAGGAGCAGGGCCATCCCTACTACGCCACCGCCCGCCTGTGGGACGACGGCGTGATCGACCCCGCTGACACGCGCCGCGTGCTCGCCCTGGGCCTCAGCGCTGCCCTCAACACCCCGACGCCCGACACCAAGTTCGGCGTCTTCCGCATGTGAGGGGCGAGGCATGAGCAACCTGACTGTCAAAGTCGAGGCGTACCGCGCCACCGTGACGCTGACCCGCGCCGAGATGCGCAACGCCTTCAACGACGAGGTGATCGCCGAGTTGACCCAGGTGTTCACCGAGCTGGGCCGGCGCGACGACGTGCGCGCCATCGTGCTGGCCGCCGAGGGCCCGGCCTTCTGCGCCGGCGCCGACCTGAACTGGATGCGCCGCATGGCCGACTACAGCCGCGAAGAAAACGTGGTCGATGCCGGCAAGCTGGCCGAGATGCTGCGCGTGATCTACACCTGCCCCAAGCCGACCGTGGCCCGGGTGCAGGGCGATGTGTACGCGGGCGGCATGGGCCTGGTGGCCTGTTGCGACATGGCGGTGAGCGTGGACACGGCCAGCTACTGCCTGAGCGAGGTGAAGCTGGGCCTGATCCCGGCCACCATCGGCCCCTACGTGGCCCGGGCCATGGGTGCGCGCGCCGGGCACCGCTACTTCCTCACGGCCGAACGCTTCAGCGCCGCCGAGGCGCACCGCATCGGTTTCGTGCACGAGGTGGTGCCGGCCGAGCAACTCAACGCCAAGGTGGATGAACTGGTGAAGGCGCTGACCAGCGCCGGCCCCGCCGCCGTGCGTGCCTGCAAGCAGCTGGTGCAGGACGTGGCCGAGCAAACCATCGACGCCGCGCTGATCGACCGCACGGTGCAAGGCATTGCCGACATCCGCGCCAGCGCGGAAGGCAAAGAGGGTGTGCAGTCCTTCCTGCAGAAACGCAAACCGAACTGGCTGGGCTGAGGAGCTGAACGATGTTTAAGAAGATTCTGATTGCGAACAGGGGCGAAATCGCCTGCCGCGTCGCGGCCACCGCCCGGCGCCTGGGTGTGAAGACCGTGGCCGTGTATTCCGATGCCGATGCCCGTGCCAAGCACGTGGCCGCCTGCGACGAAGCCGTGCACATCGGCGGCAGTGCGCCCAAGGAGAGCTACCTGCGCTGGGAAGCCATTCTGGACGCCGCCAAGGCCACCGGTGCCGAGGCCATCCACCCCGGGTACGGCTTCCTGAGCGAGACCGAAGACTTCGCCAACGCCTGCACGGCCGCGGGCCTGGTGTTCATCGGCCCGCCGGCGTCGGCCATCAACGCCATGGGCCTGAAGGCCGAATCGAAGCGACTGATGGAGCAGGCCCAGGTGCCGCTGGTGCCCGGCTACCACGGCGCCAACCAGGACCCGGCACTGCTGCAGGCCGAGGCCGACCGCATCGGCTACCCCGTGCTCATCAAGGCCAGCGCCGGGGGTGGTGGCAAGGGCATGCGCGCAGTGGAGAAAACCGAAGACTTCCTGGCTGCGCTCGAATCGTGCAAACGCGAAGCCATCAACAGCTTTGGCGATGACGCGGTGCTGATCGAAAAATACGTGCAGCGCCCGCGCCACATCGAAATCCAGGTGTTCGGCGACACGCACGGCAACTGCGTGTACCTCTTCGAGCGGGACTGCTCGGTGCAGCGCCGCCACCAGAAGGTGCTGGAAGAAGCGCCCGCGCCGGGCATGACACCCGAGCTGCGTGCACGCATGGGCGAGGCCGCCGTGGCTGCCGCGCGCGCGGTGAATTACGTGGGCGCCGGCACGGTGGAATTCATCGTCGAGCAGCCGGGCGGCTACGACCACCCCGAGCAGATGAAGTTCTACTTCATGGAGATGAACACCCGCCTGCAGGTCGAGCACCCCGTCACCGAGGCCATCACCGGGCTGGACCTGGTGGAGTGGCAGTTGCGCGTGGCGTCGGGCGAGCCGTTGCCCCTGAAGCAGGAGGACCTGCGCATCCACGGCCACGCGATCGAGGCCCGCATCTGCGCCGAAAACCCCGACAACCAGTTCCTGCCCGCCACCGGCACGCTGAATGTGTACCGCAAGCCCGTACACAGCAGCTTCGCCCGTGCCGATGTGCGGGTGGACGACGGCGTGCGCGAAGGTGACACGATCAGCCCGTTCTACGACTCCATGGTGGCCAAGCTGATCGTGCACGGCGACACCCGCGAACAGGCCCTGGCCCGGCTGGACGAGGCCCTGGCGCAGACCCACATCGTGGGGCTGGCCACCAACGTGCAGTTCCTGCGCCATGTGGTGCGCAGCGCGTCGTTTGCCAATGCCCAACTGGACACCGCATTGATTCAACGCGAACAGGCTGTGCTGTTCAACCAGCAGCCGGTGAGCCTGCCGCTGGCGGTGGCCGCCGCTGTGGCCGAAACCCTGGTGCAGGAGCGTGCTGGCGAGGGCGTCGATCCCTTCAGCAAGACCGATGGCTGGCGCAGCCACGGCATGTTCCAGCGCCGCTTTGCTTTCGAGGACGGCGATGCGCATATTCCCGCCACCCTGGCCTACCTGCACGATGGCGCCCTGCGGCTCACCGTGGGGGAAGGCGAAGGTGCTGCCGTGGGCCTGCTGAGCTTCTCGCCGTGTGCCCAGGCCCCCGCTGCCGGTGATGGCGCCGCCTGGCGGCTGGATGTGTCCTTTGCCGGTGAGCACACCCGGGCCACCGTGTACATGCAAGGCGAGCGCGCCCATGTGTTCACGCCGCGCGGTGCGCGTCAGGTGGTGGAGGTGGATCTGTTGGCCCATGCCGGCGACAGCACCGCAGAAGGTGGACGCCTCACCGCGCCCATGCCGGGCAAGGTGGTCTCGTTTGCCGTGAAGGCGGGCGAGGCCGTGAAGAAAGGCCAGCCGCTGGCCGTGATGGAAGCCATGAAGATGGAGCACACCATCGCCGCCCCGGCCGATGGCACCGTGACCGAATTGCTGTTTGCGCCCGGCGACCAGGTGACCGAAGGCGCCGAGCTGCTCAAGCTCAGCATCGGCTGACAGTCGCCCAAGCGCCGGCTGAGCCCGGCGCTTGGGCTTACCATCTGGCGCATGAAGATCGCTTTCTGTTGCACCGACACCCGCCCTGAACCCTGGCTGGACGGGCTGCGCGCCGCCCTGCCCGAAGCCGACCTGAGCTTGTGGCAGGCAGGCGCCCCTACCGAACCGGCCGATTACGCCATCGTCTGGGCGCCGCCGCAGGCCTTCATCGACGCGCAACCCCGCGTGAAGGCCCTGTTCAACATCGGCGCCGGGGTGGACGCCTTGCTGCGCCTGAACCTCCCCGACAGCCTGAAGGTGGTGCGGCTCGACGACGCCGGCATGGCCGTGCAGATGGCCGAATACGTGTGCCACGCCGTCATCCGCCACTTCCGCGAGTTCGACCTGTACCAGCAGGCCCAGGTGCGCGGCGAATGGGCGTTCCGCAAACCCCGGCGCCGCGAGGATTTCAGCGTGGGCGTGATGGGTCTGGGCGTGCTCGGCTCGCGCGTGGCGCAGGCGCTGCGGGGCTTCGACTTCCCGGTCAATGGCTGGAGCCGCAACCCCAAGGCGCTGGATGGTGTGCAGACCTTCCACGGCATGGGCGAGGGCCTGCATGCCTTCCTGGCCGAGAGCCAGGTGCTGGTCAACCTGCTGCCCCTCACCCCCGACACGCGAGACATCCTCAACCGCGACACGCTGGGCCGCCTGCGCCCGGGCGGCTACGTCATCAACGTGGCGCGCGGCGCGCACCTGGTGGAGGAAGACCTGCTGGCGCTGCTAGACAGCGGTCACCTGGCAGGCGCCACGCTGGACGTGTTCCGCACCGAGCCCCTGCCCGCCGCACACCCTTTCTGGACCCACCCCAAAGTCACCGTCACTCCCCACACCTCGGCCCGCACCCTGCGCGACGAAAGCATTGCCCAGATCGCCCGCAAGATCCGTGCGCTGGAGCGGGGCGAGTCCATTGCAGGGGTGGTGGATCGGGCGCGGGGGTATTGACCTTTCGAGGACGAAGCCATGACGACACAACCTTATCCCGACCGTGTGCGCCTGATCGATGTGGGCCCGCGCGACGGCCTGCAAAACGAGAAGCAGCCCGTGCCCTCCGCCGTGAAGATCGAACTGGTGCACCGCTTGCAGGCCGCCGGGCTGAAGGAGGTGGAAGTCACCAGCTACGTAAGCCCGAAGTGGGTGCCGCAAATGGCCGATAACCACGAGGTCATGGCCGGCATCCATCGCCAGGGGGGCGTGCGCTATTCGGTGCTCACGCCCAACCTCAAGGGCTTCGAGGCTGCATTGGCCGACAAGCCCGACGAGATCGTCGTCTTTGGCGCGGCGAGCGAAGCCTTCAGCCAGAAGAACATCAACTGCAGCATTGCCGAGAGCATCGAGCGCTTCGCCCCGGTGGTGGACGCGGCCCTGAAGGCCGGCATTGCCGTGCGCGGCGCCATGAGCTGCACCGTGGGCTGCCCCTACGAAGGCGACATCGCGCCCGAGCGCGTGGGCATGCTGGCGAAGCTGATGAAAGACATAGGCGTGCAGCGCGTGGACGTGGCCGACACCATCGGCGTGGGCACACCGCTGAAGGTGCAGCGCGCCATCGAGGCGACGCTGGCACATTACGACATCGACCACATCAGCGGCCACTTCCACGACACCTACGGCCAGGCGCTGAGCAACACGCTGGCGGCCCTGCAGATGGGCGTGTGGAATTTCCAGTCGTCGGTGGCCGGCCTGGGCGGCTGCCCCTACGCCAAGGGTGCGACCGGCAACGTGGCCACCGAGGATGTGGTCTACCTGCTGCACGGGCTGGGCATCGCCACCGGCATCGACCTGGACGCGCTGGTGGACGCCGGGGCCTACATCAGCGAGCAGCTGGGGCGGCCCACGGGTTCGCGCGTGGGGCGCGCCTTGCTGGCCAAACGCGTA
>JAUVXK010000178.1 GCA_030603635.1 Burkholderiales bacterium
CAGAAAAAAACCGGAAGGCTCACGCGTTCCGGTTTTTTGTCGGGGCCAGCAGGGGACTTACGCGCCCAGCTTTTCCTTGATGCGGGCCGACTTGCCGCTGCGGTCGCGCAGGTAGTACAGCTTGGCGCGACGCACGTCACCGCGGCGCTTGACTTCGATCTTGGCAATACGGGGGCTGTACAGGGGGAACGTACGTTCCACGCCTTCACCGTTGGAGATCTTGCGGACGATGAAGCTGGAGTTCAGGCCACGGTTGCGACGGGCAATCACCACGCCTTCGTAGGCCTGCACGCGCTTGCGGTTGCCTTCGACCACATTCACGCTCACGATGACGGTATCACCGGGGGCAAATTCGGGGATTTCCTTGTTCAGGCGAGCAATTTCTTCCTGCTCGAGGGTCTGGATCAGGTTCATGGTTTCCTTGGTACTCGATCGTGACCGCGCTGCACTGAAGGCCCACCGGGCAGCCCCTCGGCTGCTGGTCGGACCTGAACGAACAGGCCCCGGGCGGCCGGCCAGAGGATCGAAAGCTTTTGATTATAACCCGCCTGAACCCGGCTGATCAAGTTGCCCAAGCCACTGCTCGTCCTCAGCATCCAGGCGACCGGCCAATCGGGCCTGGTCGAGCAGATCCGGCCGCAAGCGTGCCGAGGCGGCGAGCCGCTGTTGCCGGCGCCAGCGCTCGATCTGTTCGTGATGACCGGACAGCAGCACCGCCGGAACGGCCTGCGCGCCATGCGGCCCCTGCCAGACTTCGGGCCGGGTATAGTGCGGGCAATCCAGCAGACCATCGAGTGCAGGGTTGAAGCTGTCCTGCCGGTGGCTGCCTTCGTCGTTGAGCACACCGGGCTGCAGGCGGGCCACCGCGTCAAGCAGCGCCATGGCCGCAAGCTCTCCGCCTGACAGCACAAAGTCGCCCAGGCTCAGCTGCACATCCACGCACTGATCGATGAAGCGCTGGTCAATCCCCTCGTAGCGGCCGCAGATCAGAATTGCCCCCGGCCCCGCGGCTTCGCGCTCCACCAGCGCATGGTCGATGCGCGGCCCCTGAGGCGAGAACAGCACAGTCGGGGCCGGCGGTGCGCCTTCGGCCAGGCGATCCTCGCGCACCGCCTGCCAGCAGCGGGCCAGAGGCTCAGCCAGCATGACCATGCCCGGTCCTCCCCCGAAGGGACGATCGTCCACGCGACGGTAGTTGCCCTCGGCATGGTCGCGCAGGGGCCACAGCCGCACATCCACGATACCCGAGGCGTATGCTCGCCGGTTGATGCCATGCTGCAGAAAGGGCCCGAACAGTTCGGGGAACAGGGTGATGACGTCGAAACGCATGGCCGGCCAGCGCGGTCAGTAGTCCGGCTGCCAGTCCACGGTGATGCGGCCTGCGACCTTGTCCACCTCGTCGACAAAAGCCGAGACGAACGGGATCAGGCGTTCTTGCGGCTTGCCATCGGCCTCGTATTCAAGCACCAGCACCGAATGGGGGCCGGTGGGCATGAGGTCACGCACGATACCGAGGGACAGACCTTCCCGGTTGACGACGGTCAGCCCGATCAGGTCGACCCAGTAGAACTCGTCGGGGTCGGTGGATTCGGGAAAATCGGCGCGGGCGATATAGATCCGGGCACCCTTGAGCGACTCGGCCGCGTTGCGGTCGGGGACGGTGTCGAGCTGGGCAACCACACCCTCGCCATGTGACTTGATCTCGGAGACCCCCACCGACACGGTGCCGGTGAAGGCATCGAAACCCCGAGCGTAACGACCTTCGGGGGGGGCCAGATACCACTGGCGCGAATGAAACAGGGCCTCAGGGGCGGCGCTGTACGGGTGCAGACGCACCCAGCCCTTGATGCCCCAGGCCTCCTGGACCCGACCCACCTCCACCGCATCCGCAGGCAGTGGCGCGTGGTTCAAGCCGGGCACCAGGGCCATGAACGGACGACCGCGATCAGGCGGCAGCCGGTGCCGATTGGGCGGCCTGCTTGATCAGGCGGGCCACGGTGTCGGACGGGGTGGCGCCCACGCCCATCCAATAGGTCAGGCGGTCCTGAGCGATGCGCAGGGGCTCTTCACCGCCCTTGGCCAGGGGGTTGTAGAAACCGATGCGCTCAATGAAGCGGCCGTCACGACGGGCACGCTTGTCGGCCACGACGATGTTGTAGAACGGACGGGCCTTGGCGCCGCCGCGGGAAAGTCGGATCACGACCATGATTTATCCTTCGGGTGGTAGGGTATTCCGCAACGCCTGAGACACACGACTGACCACCCGGCCAGCGAAACGTTGCAAACCGCGCATTATACCCCTCACTCTCACCTGGACACCAGCCATGATCCTGATACGTCCGAGCAGCGACGCCGACATCGATGCGATCGCCTCGATCTATGCCCACCACGTGCTGCACGGCACGGCCACCTTTGAAACTGTACCCCCTTCACCGGCAGAGATGGCGCAACGCCGTGCCGACGTGCTGAACAAGGGATTGCCCTGGCTGGTGGTGGAGGTGGATGGTCTGGTTCAGGGCTACGCCTACGCCACCTGGTTCCGGCCCCGCTCGGCATTCCGCTATTGCGTGGAGGACTCGATCTACCTGGCACCGAACATGGAAGGGCGCGGTCTGGGCCGGGCCCTGCTGGCCGAGCTGATGACGCGCTGCCAGCAGGCCGGGATGCGCAAGATGGTGGCGGTCATCGGGGACTCCGCGAATGCCGGCTCCATCGGCCTGCACAGGGCGCTGGGCTTTGACCTCATCGGGACCATGGCGGCCTGCGGCTGGAAGTTTGAACGCTGGCTCGACATCGTGATCATGGAGCGCGCCCTGGGGCTCGGACACAGCACTCCCGCAGAAACCCGTGACGGAACTTTTTCGGCCACACCTGCACAGACCTGACCATGACCACGAGCACCCTGTCCGCCCCTTTGCGCAAGACCAAGAACAAAACCCTCGCCGCCTGGCTGGCCCTCGTCGGTGGCGCCTTCGGCTGGCATCGCCTGTACCTGCACGGCTGGATGGATGTGTGGGCCTGGACGCACGTGATCGCCACAGCCCTTGGGCTGTGGGGAGTGGACCGCGTGTTCGCCTACGGTCAGGACGACAAGCTCTCCTGGCTCCTGCTGCCCCTGCTGGGCTTCAGCATCGCAGCGGCCTGCCTGACCGGTATCCTCTATGCCTTGGCCACCCCGGAGCACTGGAACGCCAGACACAACCCCGGCCATGACCCGGAAGCCCCAGCGGGCCACACCAACTGGCTGACCATCGGCGCGCTGGTCTTTGCCCTCATGTTCGGCACCATTGGACTGATCTCTGGCCTGGCGTTCGGTTTCCAGCGCTATTTTGAATACCAGATCGAAGAAGGCCTCAAACTGAGCCAGTGACGTCGACCGCAGGTGCTACAAGGGCACGAGCCACGACATCACCAGCATCACGGCGCTGAGGGTGAAAAGCGCCAGCGCGGTGGACACCCCCATGGCGGCCGTGGTGAGGTCCTGCACCACGCGGTAACGCTGGGCAAACAGGAACACGTTGGCCCCGGTCGGCAGACCGGCAGCCACCACCATGACGACGAGCGCCATGCCCGTGATGCCGAACGCCCAGGCACTCAGCCCCACCAGCAGCGGCAGCA
>JAUVXK010000136.1 GCA_030603635.1 Burkholderiales bacterium
TGCGCGGTGAGCTTGATGGGCAGGTCGGCCTCGGCCACGATTTCGTCACGCACGAAGTTGGTCAGCGTCACCTCGCTGGTGGGAATGAGGTACATCGCCGACTCGCTGTCACCCTCCTGGCCGCCCTTCTTGGCGGCGAACAGGTCGGCCTCGAACTTGGGCAGCTGGCCGGTGCCGCGCAGTGTGTCGGCGTTGACGATGTAGGGGGTGTAGCACTCGGTGTAGCCGTGCTCCTGGGTCTGCAGGTCGAGCATGAACTGGGCGAGCGCGCGGTGCAGGCGCGCCACTTTGCCCTTCATGACCACAAAGCGCGAGCCGCTGAGCTTGGCGGCGGTCTCGAAGTCCAGTCCCAGGGGTTCGGCCAGCTCGACATGGTCTTTGGGCGTGAAGCCCAGCTCGGGCGGGTTGGCACCCAGGCCACCTTGCGGTGCCCAGCGGCGCAGTTCCACGTTGCCGTGCTCGTCGGCCCCCACCGGCACGCTTTCGTGCGGCAGGTTGGGCACGGCCAGCAGCAGCGCTTGCAGTTCAGACTGGATCTGCTCCAGCCGTGTGGCGGAAGCCTCCAGCGTGCCCTTGATCTCACCAACCTCGGCCATGACGGCGTCGGCCTCGGCGTGCTGGCCCTTGCCCTTGAGCATGCCGATCTGCTTGGACAGGCTGTTGCGGCGGGCCTGAAGCTCTTCCGTCTTGACCTGCAGGGCCTTGCGCTCGTGTTCGAGCGACTGGAAGGCCTCCACATCGAGGAAGGGCTGGGGGTTCTTGCGGGTCTGGAGGCGCGCGACGACGGCGTCGAGGTCTTTGCGCAGAAAGGTGATGTCTAGCATGATGCCCCCGATTTTAGGGGGTGGCCGATTGGCGATTCAGCGGTTTATTCGATCTTCAGCCCCTTGGGCAGCGGGAATTTCGTGGTTTCGCGAATGCCATCCAGGCTGCGCACCGAAACCGCCCCAATCGCCTTGAGTCGCTGCACCACGCCCTGTACCAGGTCTTCCGGCGCAGATGCCCCGGCCGTGACCCCCACGCGGGCGCGACCTGAAAACCATTCGTCCCTGAGTTCGGAGGCGTCGTCCACCATGAAGGCGGGCACGCCCAGGCGTTCGGCCAGCTCGCGCAGGCGGTTGGTGTTGGAGCTGGTGGGGCTGCCCACCACCACGACCGCGTCTACCTGACGGCTCATCAGCTTGACGGCGTCTTGCCGGTTCTGGGTGGCGTAGCAGATGTCCTGCTGCTTGGGCTCACGGATCTGGGGGAAGCGCGCCTTGACGGCGGCAGCGATTTCGGCCGCGTCGTCCACGCTCAGCGTGGTCTGTGTGACCACGGCGAGCTTGTCGGTCTGGGCGGGCTGCACCCGGGCGACGTCGGCCACGTCTTCCACCAGGTGGATGCCGCTGTCGAGCTGGCCCATGGTGCCTTCGACCTCGGGGTGGCCCTTGTGGCCGATCATGATGAATTCGTAGCCTTCCTTGTGCAGCTTGGCCACTTCGACGTGGACCTTGCTGACCAGCGGGCAGGTGGCGTCGAAGATGCGGAAGCCGCGCCGTTCGGCCTCGCGCTGGATGGCCTGGCTCACCCCGTGGGCACTGAACACCAGCGTGGCCCCGGCGGGCACCTCGTCAAGCTCTTCGATGAAGATGGCGCCCCGGGCCTTGAGGTCGTTCACCACGTGGGTGTTGTGCACGATCTCGTGCCGCACGTAGATGGGGCGGCCTAATTTTTCCAGCGCACGCTCCACGACCTCGATGGCGCGGTCCACCCCGGCGCAAAAGCCGCGCGGTTCGGCCAGAAGGACTTCCTGCACGGCGCTGTTCAAGGCGCTCATCACAGCACCCCGATGATCTGGACCTCGAACCGCACGGGCTGTCCGGCCAAGGGGTGGTTGAAGTCGAACAGCACGGCGCCGTCCTCACGCACCTCGCGCACGGCGCCCGCGTAGCTGCCCAGGCCGTCGGGCGTGGGGAACTGCACCACGTCGCCCGCCGCGTACTGCTCGTGCGGGTCGCCCAGTTGGTTGAGCAGCTTGCGCGCCACCCACTGGACCATCTCGGGCTGGCGTTCACCGAACGCCTCCCCCGCAGCGAGCTCGATCACGGTGTGCGTACCTTCTTCCAGGCCCACCAGGTGATGCTCGATGGCGGGCGAAAGCTCGCCACTGCCCAGGCTCAGGGTGGCGGGTTGGGCGTCGAACGTGTTGATGAAGTCGCGACCATCGGGCCCCGAAAGGCGGTAGTGCAGCGTGAGAAAGGAGCCGGTTTCGACGTGGGGCATGGGTGTTGGCCTTGCAGGCACAATGGCGAAAAAACGTATTGTAGAAACCCAGGGAGTGGATGATGACGACAGTACCCCTGCCCCTCAAAGGGCTGCCTGCCGATGCCCGGCCGCGCGAAAAACTGCTGCAGCGCGGGCCCGGCGCCCTCAGCGATGCCGAGTTGTTGGCGCTGCTGCTTCGCACCGGCATTCAAGGCAAGAATGTATTGCTGCTGGCGCAGGAGCTGGTGGACCGCTTTGGTGGCGTTGCGGGGCTGTTGCACAGCGGCGCCGATGCCCTTAAGGCCGTCAAGGGGCTGGGGCCCGCGAAACGCGCCGAACTCATGGCCGTGGTGGAACTGGCCCGGCGCGCATTGGCCCAGGAGCTGAAAGAGCGGCCCCTGTTCGATTCGCCGCAGGCCGTGGCGCACTACCTGCAGCTGCATCTGGGCCACAAGCCGCATGAGGTGTTCGCGGTGCTGTTCCTGGACAGCCAGCACCGGCTGCTGGCGATGGAAGAGCTGTTTCGCGGCACCTTGACGCAAACGAGCGTGTACCCGCGCGAGGTGGTGCTGCGTGCCCTGCACCACCATGCAGCGGCCGTGGTGCTGGCCCACAACCACCCCAGCGGCACCGCCGAACCTTCGCGCGCCGACGAAATGCTGACCCAGACCCTCAAGTCCGCCCTGGCCCTGGTGGACGTGCGGGTGCTGGATCACTTCATCGTCACGGCGGGCGGCTGCCGATCCATGGCCGAGATGGGCAGGGTTTGAACGCCCCTGCGCCGGCAGGGCGTGTTCCCCTGAGCCACAATCCGGCCATGAAAGCGCACAGCCTGTCCGACCTCAAGCGTCTGAAAAAGGCCTTGTCCGAACGCGCTGCCCGTGAAACGGCGGAACGTTTGGCGCAGGAAGCCGCTCGGCGCGAGGCCCACGAACGCCTGCACCGCGGCGACCGGCTGATGTTCGAACGTGCCGTCGGTCGGGTACACCGTCTGCCCGATCACGGCCGGCACGTGGCGACGCCGTCCAGTCCTCTGCCCCACCCCGTACAACGTCAGCTCGACGAAGAAGCCGTGATGCGCGAAGCGCTGAGCGACGAATTCGACGCCGAAACGCTGCTGCACACCGACGAGCACCTGAGCTTTCGCCGCCCTGGCGTGGGGCCGGAAGTCGTGCGCAAACTGCGCAAGGGGGACTGGTCGATCCAGGCGCAGATCGATCTGCACGGCCACCGCACCGACGAGGCCCGGGAGTCATTGGGGCAATTCATCCGCGAAGCCTGGCGCCACGGCCTGCGCTGCGTGCGCGTGGTGCATGGCAAGGGCCTGGGTTCACCCGGCAAGACACCGGTGCTGAAGGGCAAGGTGCACAGCTGGCTGGTGCAGAAAAGCGAGGTGATGGCCTTTGTGCAGGCACGACCGGCCGAGGGAGGCGCCGGGGCGCTGGTGGTGCTGCTGCGGCCTTCGGCCCGTGGTCACAGCTAGAGCAGCAGCGGCCTGTCAACCAGGCGTGTTGCGCATCCAGTCCGCAGTCTGGAAAAAACTCTGGTTCAGGCGCTCACGCAAGTCGGCGGGCACACCGGTGTCGCCCATGGCCTGGTTCATGCAGGCCAGCCACTGGTCACGCTCCAGGATGCCGATCTGGAACGGCATGTGGCGCATGCGCAGGCGCGGGTGGCCGAAACGCTCCTGGTAATGCTGGGGACCCCCAAGCCAGCCGCATAGAAACCAGAACAGCTTCTGCCGGGCGTCGTCGAGCGTGGTGCCGTGGCTGGCGCGCAGTTCGCGGTAACCCGGCTCCAGGTCCATCAGGTCGTAGAAGCGATCCACCAGCGCCCGCACGGCGGGTTCGCCCCCGATCCAGGCGAAAGGGGTGTCGGGCTCGTGAGGGACTTCCCGGGCAGTGGGTTCCTGTGTCTGCATGGCTTATTGTGCCGCCTTGCGCAGCGTCTCAACCACGGGCGTGCGCAAGACGCCGCGCAAACCCCACCAGCCAGCCGCCAGCGCCAGCCAGGCCCCAGCCAACGAACCGGCGAGTGGCACCCATGCGGAGGCATTCCATTCGAACTCGAAGGCATAGCGGGCCAGCGCCCAGCCCACGATCACTGCAACCACCGAGGCCAGAAAACCCGCCAGCAGGCCCACGCCAAGCAACTCGGCCCGCTGGACCTGCCGCAACAGAGAGGCCTGTGCCCCTACGGCACGCAGAATCGCGTATTCACGCTCGCGCTCGGTCCGCGTGGCCGTGACGGCGGCAAAAAGCACCACCAGCCCCGCCGCCAGCGTGAAGGCGAACAGGAACTCCACGGCGCGAATCACCTGCCCCAGCACACGCTGCACCTGCGCGATCGTGCTGCTCATGTCCACGTTGGTGATGTTGGGGAAGGCGCGCACCAGGGTGTTGTCGAAACCCGGAGTATCGGGTACCCGGTAGGCGCTGATGTAGGTCAGGGGCACGTCTTCCATCTGGGAGACGGGGTACATGGCAAAGAAATTCACGCGCATGGACCCCCAGTCCACCTTGCGCAGGCTGGTGATGCGCGACTCCACCGGAATGCCGGCGATGTCGAACGTGAGGCGGTCTCCCAGCTTGAGGCCCAGGGTTTCCGCCAACCCATCCTCGATGGAGATGGCGTCGGGCTCCTCGGGCTGCCAGCGCCCGGCCACGACCTGGTTGTGCGGCGGTGCGATGGCGCTGTGCGACAGGTTGAACTCTCGATCCACCAGACGCTGCGCACGATCGCCTTCGAAATCCTCAGGCACCACGGTGCGGCCGTTGATGGCGACGAGGCGACCACGGATCATGGGATACCAGTCGTAGCGCTCCACCCCCTGCTCGCGCAGCGTCTGCTGAAAAGGCTCGGCCTGCTCGGGCTGTATGTTGATGACAAAGCGGTTGGGCGCGTCGGGCGGCGTGGCCTGCTGCCAGCTCGTGATGAGGTCGGTACGCAGCAGCACCAGCAGCACCAGCGCCAGCAGGCCCACCGACAGCGCACCCACCTGCACCACCGCATACGCGGGCCGGGCGCTGAGTTGGCGGGTGGCCAGGCGCAGCCAGCGTGGCGCCACGGTCTCGTTGACCACGGCTCGCAACACCCGCACCGCGATGTAACTGGCGAGGGCGAACACGGCCACCGCAGCGGCAAAACCACCTACCGCGATGAGGCCCAAGGTCAGGTCGCGGCTGGCGGTGAGCAGCAACGCGGCAAAGCCTGCCGCCCCCAGCCCCAACACGGCCAGGGAGGCGGGCTTGAGGTTGCCCACCTCGCGTCGGATGACGCGCAGCGGCGGCACCCGCGCCAGCTGCAGCACCGGGGGCAAGCCAAAGGCCAGCATCAGCGTCAACCCCACCCCCAAACCGAACACCGCCGGCCAGGCAGAGGGCGGCGGCATGTCGGTCTTGACCAGTTCGGCCAGCAGCACCACGAAACCGTGGTGGACGATGTAGCCCAGCACCACGCCCGCCACCCCCGAGAGCAGCCCCACGACCACGAAGGACAGGGTGTAGGCCTTGGCCATGGTGGCTTGCGACAGGCCCAGCACGCGCAGCATGGCGCAATCGTCCAGATGGCGGCTGGCGTACACGCGCGCGGCGATGGCCACCGCCACGGCGCTCAGCAGAGCCGCCAGCAAGGCCACCAGGTTGAGGAATTTCTCGGCCCGGGCCAAAGTCTGCTGCATCTCGGGGCGCCCGCTCTCGAACGACTCCAGGCCCACCCCTCGCACGTCCGGCCGGGCCATTTCGGTCTCGGCCCACTGGGTGTAGCGCCGCACAGCGGCATCGTCACCTGCCACCACCAGCCGGTAACTCAGGCGGCTGGCGGGCTGCACCAGGCCGGTGGCGGGAAGGTCGTCGGCGTGGATCATGACCCGTGGGGCAAAGCTCATGAAGCCCGCGCCCCGGTCGGGCTCGATGACGATGACCCGTTCGATCCGGAACTGGCGGTCGCCCAGCCACAAGGGCTGCCCCACGGCCAGATC
>JAUVXK010000085.1 GCA_030603635.1 Burkholderiales bacterium
TTCCCCGATAGCTCAGTCGGTAGAGCGCCGGACTGTTAATCCGTAGGTCCCTGGTTCGAGCCCAGGTCGGGGAGCCAAAATTTCTTTTGAAATCAAAGGCTTGCATCAGCGATGGTGCAAGCCTTTTGTTTTGCGCTTTCAGTCCGTAGCCAAGTACACGAAGCAAATCGCTGTTGCGGATTGTCCACAGTCTGGCCCTGGTTGGCAATCGGATGCAGTACACGGCGACCTCCATGAACTGGACGCTTTTACTTTTGGCGGTTCTGGGCTGTTTGTTGTATTCTCATGTGCATGGATGCCCTTGAACTGCCCCCTGGCCAGCGACACCACTCTGATGACCATCGGAGTGGACAGCTCGCGCCCTCATGGGGTGAGTCAAAGCAACAGGCTGTCCAGGCCGCCGCCCGCCAAGTGAAGCCCGACGTCGATGCACGGCAAGCGTTGGGCTTCATGCCACTGGAAATGAAGGGCGCGGCCATCCGCTGGCGTGGCCTCTGATGGCCAATTCGGGCCTGGGCCAACGGGCTATGTCCGGGCAACTGGCCCCGTTTTCGCCCAGTGACTTCTATTATGTGCTCGACAAAACATCCCGTTCACCTGAGCGCCTGATCCTTGTCGGTGGTCAAGCCTTGGAGGTGTGGGGTGTCGTGCTGGACGTGAAGCCGCCCTCTGCAGTGGTGATTGATGAGCAGCACTTTCATGCCTTGACGGTCGATGCCGATTGGCTTGGCCAGAAGGCTGACGCCCAGTGGTTGGCCGATCTGCTGGGCCGGGATCACACCGAACTATCCATTCCTGCCGTGGGTGACCCCACCCCAAGCACAGCCGTATGGCCAACCTGAAAGCCTATGCGTCCAAACGCGCTGGCAATGGACTGCTGCAAGCCCAGTGGGCCATAGACATCCTGCGGGCCTACCTGCGCTACATGGTGGCATGCGGTGCCCCAAAGGACACCATGCGCAAGCAATGCCACCGTGTGCCGAGATCGCAGAATACGGCAGCAAGGCGGCGGAGTTTTGTTTTACCCGGTACCAGATCGATCCGCTGCTGACGGTGGATGCAGACGTGGTGGCTGCGGGAGGCACTGGTTTTGCTGAAAAGGACTGGCCGGTCACGGTAGCGCGCATCCGCCGGAAACAAAACGACTGGCTAAAGAAGGCTTCCAGGGAACGGTAGCACGTTGAGTTTCCCTGGAACGGCGAAATTTTCCCCAAAGAATGTCAGTCATTGCCCAAAACGCTGATGCCGTGCCTGGCGATGTCGTCGATCAGAGTATGCGCAAAGCCCAGTAGAACCGGCCAGACGCCTGAGGGCAAATTGGAAGGTGTTTGACTCCGGCCATCATGCCCACACTGCCCTAGGCGATTCCAAGTCATGGGCCCACTGCAGCAGATGCTTCCAAAGCGTCTTTGCTGGGCACTGGGTGTGGCGAGCCACCTCTTCCACCGCTCCCACGATGAGGGGCAGCGGTGCTTCATCGAGCAAGGTGGCTACCTGGGGTGTGATGTTGGCCGGCAGTTGCCCTTCCACCAGCGCCGCAGCCAACGTTTCGGGTGTGAGCACTTCTTTGTAGCTCACGCTGGCCGTGCGGCTGGCCAGCGCCAGCGCGTTGTCTTTTGACGGACGCTCTGCGGCATCCAGGGTCAGCCCCAGCAGGTCCAACAGCGCGATGAGTTTGGCAGCACCCAGGTCCACGATGGTGCCGGTTTCCAACTGATTGATCGTGGCACGCGACAAACCGCTGAGGCGGGCGAGCCTGGCCTGCGACAGGCCCAGCACCTGCCGACGCCGCTTGACGAGTTGACCGATGGTTGCCAGATTCATGAGCGAATTGGAGCACAGGCGATCAATAATTGTCAAACATATTCGACAATTCTAATCTCCTGACTTCAACTGGCCGACTTCTTGGAAGATGCGCATGCCCACGATTTCCGGCAGCCGGCATGGGCTGCGCAGCCCCTTATTCGGGCTCGATACCGGCGGCCTTGATCACCCGGCCCCACTTGGCGGTTTCCTCGGCCTGGAACTTGGCCAGGCCTTCCGGCGTGGTGGGGAACGGCTCTCCACTGCTCGCGGTGAAGAATTGCTGCACACCCGGGCTCTTCAGCGCGTTGTGAAGCAGGCCGTTCAGGCGCTGCACCACTGGCGCCGGTGTCCCGCCAGTCGCATAGGCTGCAAACCAGTATCCCATCTCGTAGCCTGGCACACCGGCTTCTGCGATGGTGGGCACGCTCGGCAGTGCCGCCTTGCGCACGGCGGTGGTGACGCCCAGGGCGCGGAGGTTGCCCGCCGTGACCTGCGGCACACCGGTGGAGGTGTCGGTGAACATCATCGTGACCTGACCACCGAGCAGATCGCTCACCCCCATCGGGTTGCTGCGGTACGGCACGTGCAACAGCTTCAGGTTGGCCATCTGCTGGAACAACTCACCCGCCACACGGCTCGACGCGCTGCCACTGGCAAACGACAGCTTGCCCGGCGATTGCCGGGCTGCGGCGAGCACATCTGCCACGGTCTGATAAGGTGAGTCCGACTTCACCACCATGACCATGCCCCCCTTGCCCAGACCGGTGATGGGCGCGAAGTCCTTGACGGGATCGTAGGCAATGCGCTTGAACAGGTGTTCGTTCGCCGCGTGCGTGGTGTTGGTCGAGATGATGACGGTGTAGCCATCCGCCGGGGCGCGCGCCACCTGCTGGGCGGCGATCATCCCGCTGGCCCCAGCCTTGTTGTCGATCACCACCGGCTGGCCGGTTTGCTCCGACACCGACTGGGCCAGGGCACGGGCCAGCGTGTCCGTCGCGCTGCCAGCGGCAAAGGGCACCACAAAAGTGATGGGCTTGGTCGGGAAGGTCGCCGGCTGTGCCCAAGCCAACGAGGCTGTCATCAAGGCCACGGCACCCATCAGGGCGTGGCGACGGTGCAGTCGTGCAGATGTCGGAATTTTCATGGTTGGTGTCTCCTTGCGGTTGAAAAAACGAAACGTCACGCGGCGGGGCCGCGCAACAGGGGCAGCAGATGGCGGGGCACAGCCATCTGCACCGTCAACAGGTGAAACGACAGCACCTTGCCGTGACTGTCCAGGTTGAGCGAGTCATTCACCCCACCATCGAGCACGTCGTCCAGCACGAAATTGAACGCGCTCAGACGTGGCAGCTCGTAGCGCACCACGGCCTGGGGGCGGCGAAAAGCGAAATGGGCTTGCACCCGATCGGCCGTGAGCTGTTCGGCCATCAGTGGATAGAACGCCTGATCCCACGCAATCACGCTGATGTTGGAACGGTTGCCCTTGTCACCCGTGCGCCCGTGGGCGAGCCGCCAAAGTTCGACCATGACGTCAGACATGCTCATCCTCCACCCAGACGTGACGGGTCGTGATCGATTCCCGAGGCAGATAGCATGAGACCGTGCCCAGGGTCGGACTCAGGCGGGTACGAACCCCGCCTCCGCCGGCCGGTCCACAGGTATACAGCGCGGTCACCTCGCGCAGGAGCCGCTGCGCAAACGCAGGGTTGTCGTCACGCAAGGCCAGGCGCAAACGCACATCGGTGGCGTGCCCCGCTTCGGTCGCCGCCATGAGCACACCGTCATCGTCGGCCAGCACACTGCACACCCCGATCAGGTCGGCGCGCAACCGCACCCCCGCCCCCATCCGCTGTCGCACCACGTCGGCCGCCAGCCGGGCCCGGTCTTCAGCCCGGACACCGGCGTACGAGATTTCCGCCTCGGCCAGCCATCCCGAGGCAAAGCACAGGTTGACCTTCAGGGTCTCGGGTCTGGGGTGGCCACGCACGCCGCGCACCCGCACACGGTCCGGGCCCAGCTCCTCCAGTTCCACCTGGGTGATATCGGCCACCACGTCAGGCGTGAGATAGGCACTCGGGTCGTGCAACTCGTACAGCAACTGCTCCGTCACGGTGTGCCGGTCGATCACCCCACCGCTGCCGATCGGCTTGCCAATGATGCAACTGCCGTCGTCGAACAATTGGGCCACCGGGTAACCCAGTCGGGCCAGGTCGGGCACCTCCTTGACACCAGGGTCGGCATAGTAACCACCACTAACCTGAGCGCCGCATTCCAGCAGATGCCCTGCCATCGTGGCTCCGGCAATCCGGTCCCAGTCGTCGCTGCGCCAGCCGAAGTGGGCCCATGCCGGGCCCAGCACCAGCGCCGGATCGGCAACGCGGCCCGCCACCACGATGTCCGCCCCGGCCTTCAACGCATCGGCTATCGACGCCGCGCCGATGTAGGCGTTGGCACTCACCAGCTGCCGATCGGTCAGGGCGCCTGCACAGGCCTGCTGCAGGGCACTTGCCCACTGCGGCCCACTCACGTCATCCCCTTCCACCACCGCCACCCGGGGTCTGCGCAACCCCAGTTCACGGGCCAGTTGATGAATGCGACGCGCAGCCCCCACAGGATGGGCCGCGCCAAAGTTGCCCACGATGCGTATGCCATGCGCCAGACAGGGTCGCAAGACGGGACGCAGCAGTTCATCGAGCAAGGGCTCGTAACCGCCGCTGGGGTCTTGGCGCCGCGCCAGTTGGGCGAGTGCCAAGGTGCGTTCGGCCAGGGTTTCGAAAATGAGCACCGACGTGCCCCCCAGTCGAATCAGTTCCTCGACCACCGGAACGGCTGCGTCCACACGGTCGCCAGAAAATCCCGCGCCTGAGCCGATGAACAAAGGTGATGTGCCAGACATGCACTGGACTGTAGAGGCTCACCATTTATCTGTAAAACTTGAATTTCAGATATATTGATCTGCCATGTCGATCAATCTTTCAACCCGGGAACTGCGCGCCTTCGTGGCTCTGGCCCAGCAACGCAACTTCACCCGGGCGGCCGCACGGTGTCACCTCTCGCAATCTGCGTTCTCGGCGTTGATCAAGGGACTCGAAGAACATGTGGGCGGGCGCCTGTTCGACCGCACCACGCGGCAGGTGGAGCTGACCGTGGAAGGTGAGACATTCCTGCATGCGGCCCTGCGCCTGCTCAAAGACGCCGAGTCCGCCGTGGCCGACGTGCGTGACCACGTGGCCCGCAAGCGTGGACGCGTGGCCCTGGCCGTGCTGCCATCGCTGGCCGCCGGGTGGCTGCCACCCTTGCTCGCCCAGTTCCACCGCAGTTATCCCGGCATCGAACTTGATGTGGCCGATGTCCTGTCCGACGTTTGCATCACCCGCGTCCGATCAGGGCAGGCCGATCTGGCCATCGCCGCCACGCGGGGCGATGCCCCCGAGCTGCGAACACTGCCCTTTTGTACCGACGCGTTTCACGTCGTGTGCCATCGAGACCATCCCCTGGCGCAAGGCAGCGGACCGGTTCAGCTCGGCGAACTGGCGCCCTACCCCCACATCCACCTCGCGCGCTCCAGCAGCGTACGCCAGTATGTGGACATGGCCCTCTACCCGCACACCCTGCAGACGTTCCTTGAACTTGAGCAGTTGAGCACCGTCGCGGCCATGGTGAAGGAAAACCTGGGTGTGTCCATCGTGCCGTCGCTGACACTCTTTCACTTCGCCGACGCCCACTTGCACGCCCGCCCCATTCGGGCCGCCGGGCTCAAACGTCGACTGTTCCTGATCCACCGCGCCGACAGGACCCTGTCGTCCGCCGCTCAGGGAATGCTCGATCTGCTGATGCAGCACAAGCCAGGGCCGATCCCTGGTCGGCCTGCCACCCGAAAAACCGCTGCATCTCGGTCATAGGACCGATCCATGCAGTTGGCGCCCCGGCTTCAATCCCGGGTCTTGCAGGTGCTGATGCCGAAAGGCAGATAGGCCGGGCACCAGCCCACCGCCGCGGTCACGATCGGCACGATGCCGATGTAACCCCAGACCCCCACGGTCCCGGTGGCGGCCAGTGCGATCAGCAACAGCCCCACCACCACACGCGCCACGCGATCCCATCCACCCACATTCGGTTTCATAAGCCACTCCTGGTTGAAGGCCACACATCGAACACACCCCATATGGTATGCCTCTTGGACGGACTTTCACCATTTTTTCACACACGGTCCTTATCGTTGCCGACGTCAGTCACTCACTTCTCCAACCCAGGACCCTGCCGATGAACCCCATCCCCTCCAACCTCGTGATCAACAACGGCGAAGGCGACGAGCCCATGAGCAACGCCAGCGCCAACCGGCACTTCGCCGACGTGCTGGACGCCCACCTCAGCCGCCGCAACGCCCTCAAGGGCACGCTGGGCGCCTCCATCGCCGCGCTGTTCGGCGGTGTGGGGCTGGCAGGCTGCACCACCACGGCCGGCACACCGGCAGCAGTCCGCTCACTCATCGGCTTCAAGGCCGTGCCCGTGAGCAGCGCCGACACCGTGCTCGTGCCTCCCGGCTACAAAGTCCAGACCCTGGTGCCTTGGGGCACCCCGCTGACGGGCAACCTGCCGGCCTTTGACCCCCTCCAAAACTCGGGGGCCGATCAAGGGAATCAAGTAGGCAGCCACCACGACGGCATGCACTTCTTCCCCATCGAAGGCAAAGACCCCTACAACGGCAGCTCCACCGAAGGCCTGCTGGTCATGAACCACGAATACGTGGAACCGCGCTACATGCACGCCTCCGCCGTGGGCCAGAAGCTGGACCGCAACGCCGTGCCCGCACTGGTCAACGGCAAGCGCCCGGCCGACGAATGCCTGAAGGAACTCAACGGCCACGGCGTCTCGGTCATCCACATCCGCAAAGGCACCAACGGCCAATGGAGCATGGTGCAGAGCCGCCTGAACCGCCGCATCACCGGCCTCACGCCCATGGAGATCAGCGGCCCCGTGCGCGGCACCGACTTCGTGAAAACCAAGTACAGCCCCGAAGGCACCCGCACCCGTGGCACGCTCAACAACTGTGCCCACGGCGTCACGCCCTGGAACACCTACATGATGGCCGAAGAAAACTGGGCCGGCTACTTCATCAACCAGGTCGGCGCCAACGGCCGCACCCGGGAACAATCCCGCTATGGCGTGCGCCACAACGAAAGCCGCCCCGCCACCTCGCGCTACGGCTGGGAACTGGCCGACAACGGTGCGGACGAATACGCCCGCTTCAACGTCACCGCCCAAGGCGCCAACCCCACACAGGACTACCGCAACGAAGCCAACGGCTTCGGCTGGATGGTGGAATTCGACCCCTTCAACCCCAACAGCACCCCGGTCAAGCGCACCGCCCTGGGCCGCTTTGCCCACGAAGGCGTGATCTTCCAGCCCGGCGTGGAAGGCCAACCCGTGGTCTGCTATTCGGGCGACGATGCCACCAACGAATACATCTACAAGTTCGTCTCCAAAGGCGTGTACCGCAAGGCCGCCGGCGTGGCCAACGGCGCCCTGCTCGACGAAGGCACCCTGTACGTGGCCAAGTTCAACGACGACGGCACCGGCGTGTGGCTGCCGCTGGTGTTCGGCCAAGGCCCGTTGACCCCGTTCCGCTTCAACAGCCAGGCCGACGTGCTGGTCAACACCCGCCTTGCCGCCGACACCGTGGGTGCCACCAAGATGGACCGCCCGGAATGGGGCGCCATCGACCCCAAGAACGGGCAGGTCTACTTCACCCTCACCAACAACAGCGGCCGCACCGCCACCGACAAGGCCAACCCCCGGGAAAAGAGCCGCTGGGGGCACATCATCCGCTGGTCGGAAGCGGGCAACAAGCCCACAGCCACCACCTTCAACTGGGACATCTTCCTGCTCTCCGGCCCGCAGAACGACTCGCAGTTTGCTGGCAAGCCGCTCACCGCCGACCAAATCCACAACAGCCCCGATGGCCTGTGGTTCGACCGCGACGGCCGCCTCTGGATCCAGACCGACATCAGCGAAAGCGCCATGAACAAGGGCGACTACGAGCCGTTCGGCAACAACCAGATGCTCTGCGCCGACCCGCGCACCCAGGAATTCAAGCGCTTCCTCGTGGGCCCGCTGGGGCAGGAAATCACCGGCGTGATCACCACGCCCGACGGCAAGACCATGTTTGTCAACGTGCAGCACCCCGGCGCCACCACCAGCGCAGACGATTTTGCCGCCGGCAAGCTCACCGGCACCTGGCCCAACCAGGGCCGCTACGCCCGCTCCGCCACGCTGGTCATCACCAAGGAAGACGGCGGCGTCATCGGCACCTGAGGCACACGCCCACACACGGTTCGGGAAAGCGCGCGGGGCAAGCCCGCGCATTCACACCGCCAACGCCTTCGGGCTTGGCGGTTTTTTTAAGAACGAAAAAAAGCCACCTGCCTGAGCAGGTGGCCTTGACGGTTCCGGGAAATCGCAGCCTGCGCTGCGAGTTCATCAGAAGGTGTGCTTGACGCCGACGCCGTAGCGGGACTTCAGAGTGGTACCTGCGGCGCCGTTGTCACCGTAGTAACCACCGTACACCGTGGTCCGCTTGGACAGGGAGTAGGCAGCAGCCAAGCTCCAGCCGTTGACACGGGTGTTGCCAACGGTTTTGGTGGAAGCAAAACCACCCGACAGGGTCAGCTGGTCGGACAGGGGCACATCGGCACCGATGGTGTACTGCTTGGAGTCCACACCAGCCACGTCGATCTTGTCGTAGGCAAACAGGGCCGTGGCCACACCGAAGTCATAGGTCACTTCAAGGCGGTTCTGCTTTTCGGTGTTGGCCTTGTCCTTTTGATACAGGTAGGCGGCATAAACCGGGCCATCGCTGTACTTCAGGACCAGAGCGGAATGACGGGGAGCGGCACCGTTGAGGTTGAAACTCACGTCTGCGCTGAAACCGCCGAACTCAGGCGTGGAGTAGTACACGCCGTTGTCGTGATACCCACTCGAATAGCCCACCCACTCGTTCGCGGGGCTCAGCACCGAGTAGAAAGCGGCAAAGCCGGCGCCTTCGTTGGCGTCGAACGCGGTGGCCATACGGCCCAGCTTGAAGGCACCAAAGGCACCCGACAAACCCACAGACGCTTCGCGACCAAAGGCCTTGTCAACAAAGGTTTCATCCCCCGACACCAGATCAAAGCCTTGCTCCAGCACGAAGTGGGCCTTGAGTCCGCCGCCCAGATCTTCCGTGCCCTTGAAGCCGATGCGGCTGGCGCTCACGCCACCGCTGGTCATGGTGGTGGACTGGCCTTTGTCCTTGTGGACCACCACGTCGGCAATGCCGTACACGGTCACGCTGGACTGGGCCATGGCGGCACCCGAAGCGGCCAGAACCGCGAGAGCGATCAAACTCTTTTTCATATGCATCCTTTCGGTTGAGAGTGGAAAAAAACGTTCGTGCAAGTCATGCAAATACCGTTCCACTTTAACCGACCTAAGGGATTACACCAACTTCACCCGGCGGAACCCCCGTTTTTTTGTCACATTTTTGCAACATTGAGCCAACAGACCTCTTAGCATCGCCCCACTCAGGTTCGTGCCCCCGAAAAAAAACCCACCGTGCACCACGGTGGGTTTTCATTTTCCAAACCTCAAGCTGGCGCTGGGCCAGCGTGGAGATTAGAAGGTGTGGCGAACGCGCAGCACGTAGCCGGTGCCAGAACCAGCACCTTGCTCAGCCTTGAACACGTCAGCACCCAAGGTGGTGCGCTTGCTCAGGGCGTAGTTCACGCCCACGGCGAACTTGGTGTCCGCATTCGATGCGGCCTTGCTGTCCTTGTTGTAGCCAGCCAGGATAGTGAAGGCGTCCATCGGGACAGACAGACCCAGAGAAGTCACGCTGGCGGTCTTGACACCATTTAGATCCTTGGTACCGGTGTTCACCAAGCTGACCTTGGCCACGCCAAAGTCGTAACTACCGGCGATGGACTGCACGGAACCCTTGGTATCGGTGATGGCAGGGGCACCAGTGGGGCCAGAGACGTTAGCCGAGTTGTTGGAGCGGACGAAAGCCAGAGCCAACGGGCCTTGCGCGTAGTTCAGGTTGAACACGCGGCGCTCGTTCTGACGGGTAGTCAGAGTGGTTTGCACGCCAGCGCTGAAGCCCGAGAAGCTGGGGGTGAAGTAGCTCAGGGAGCTGGCTTGGGTGCCAGAGGCCACCAGAGCAGACACGCCCACGCCGGCTTGCAGAGCGGCGCCACCGGTACAGGCCCAGGGGTCGAAGCCACAGTTGCCGGTTTCAATAATCTTACCGACACGAACGGTACCGAAATTGCCGGCCACGAACACGTTGGCGGCATGGAGCAGAGTGCCGTTTTCAGCCACGCCGGAGGAGTTCATGTCACCGGTAGCGGCGTTGAAACGGATCTGACCGGTGAAGCCGGCACGCAGGCCGCCGCCCAGGTCTTCGTTGGTGGCGATGTTGAGGGCGTTGGCGCCGTTACCCAGGTGAGAAACAGCTGCTTTGGAACCAGCAGCACCCGTGTCCATGACACCGACGTTGATGGAACCAGAAATGGTGGCTTGTGCGAAAGCAGCGCCGGAAACTGCCACGGCAGCCAGAGCAATCAGAGTCTTTTTCATTGAAAACATCTCCAAGGTTGATGAATGAGGCCGGAAGCCTAGCCTCCGAACCAACCTCCGTTGAGGAAGTTGTACGTATTGCACCAGAACCGAGCAGCAGCAGCCATCTTTGGGGCCGATTTTTTCCGGTTCCTGTTGCATCCATGCCACAAAGCACGCGATACTCCCAGACAGCCCTTTTCTTCTTCCACACCTGTCACACCCACCATGCACGCCAGTCATCCGCCCCGCCCCGTCTACCAGACCGAAGACATCCTCATGAGCCTGTGCGATTCGGTGACGAAGGTGCTCAACACCGCCACGCAGGGGCAGATGCGCTATTCCGGGATGGTGCAGCGCATTTCGCGCACCTGTTTGAAGCCCGACATCGGCTGCTTCGTGCTGTTTGACGGGGGGTTTTCGGGGCTGGTGATCCTGAACTTTTCGGGCCCGGCGGCGATGGAGATTTACGAAAGCTACATGCTGCACATGGGCATGGCGCGGGAGGATTTGGCGCGCAGCTACACCTCCGACGAGGTGAGCAACGTGATGGGCGAGTTGATGAATCAGGTGCTTGGCGATTTCACCAGCAAGGTGCACCGGGAGTTCCGCACCAACATCACGCAAAGCCAGCCCAAGATGCTGGTGCTGAACAAGCAGGTCACACTCAGCGTGGACGCCAACCTCGACCAGCCCGAGGCCCGCCGCGTGACCTTTTACACCGGCCGCAACCACATCTTCTACCTGGAGCTGGCCATGGACCGCACGGAGTTCATTCCGCT
>JAUVXK010000026.1 GCA_030603635.1 Burkholderiales bacterium
GGTGGTGCCCGTGATCAATGAAAACGACACGGTGGTCAACGACGAGATCAAGTTCGGCGACAACGACACCCTGGGTGCGCTGGTGGCCAACCTGGTTGAGGCCGACGTGCTGGTCATCCTGACCGACCAGAAAGGCCTCTATACCGCCGATCCGCGCAAGGACCCGGCCGCGCAGTTCGTGCACGTGGCCCGCGCTGGTGACCCCAAGCTGGAGGAGATGGCGGGTGGCGCCGGTTCGCGTATCGGCACTGGCGGCATGATCACCAAGATCCTGGCGGCCAAGCGGGCCGCGGGTTCGGGGGCGTCCACCGTCATCGCCTGGGGGCGCGAGCCGCATGCCTTGCAGCGCCTTGTGGCGGGTGAACCCATAGGCACTTGCCTGATCGCCGACATGCCCAAAAAGCAGGCACGCAAGCAATGGATGGCCGATCACCTGCAGCTGCGTGGCGCGGTGATGGTGGACGAGGGCGCTGTCGCCAAGATCGTCCAGGAAGGCAAAAGCCTCCTGCCCATCGGCATGACTGGGGTGGAAGGCGAGTTCTCGCGTGGCGACGTGATCGCGATCCGCGATGTGCGTGGTGCCGAGGTTGCCCGTGGGCTGGCCAACTATTCGGCAGCCGAGGCGCGGCTGCTGTGCCGCAAGTCCTCTGCGGATTTCGAGCGCCTGCTGGGCTATGCCGCAGAGCCCGAGATGATCCACCGCGACAACCTGGTGCTCACCCGGGCGGTGTGACCTCAGTCACGTGGCCGACCCAGGCGCAGGTCGCGCAGCATGCGCTGGGAAGTGCCATTGACCGTGGCCCCTTCGCACAGGGCCGTGCGGGCCAGCACCCAGGCGGGTCGGGCCACAGGCTGTTCCCGCAGCCCCACCCAGTCAGCCTGGACCGTAGTGCGCCATTCGCCATCCGAGGCTGAGAACGGCGTGGGTACGGGCAAGCGATTCGGCGCCCAGCGGGCATAGGTTTTCATCTCGCTGGTGCGGCAACGCACGCCTTCGTACGACACGTTCACGGCACCGCTGCGGCTCTGGGCGACCACCACGTAACGAACCACGCCGTCGGTGCCAACGGACAGGGTGTCAGGCACCAGTCCATAGCGCAGCTCGGAGTGGACGGAGACCTCGAATGGGATCAGTCGCTCGGTCGAGAAGGCGGGCGGCGCCGGTACGTCGCCCTCCTTCCAGTCAGGTTCATCGGCGCCTCGCCATTGGGCCTGCACCGAACAAGTCAGCCCAATCAGGCCGAGAGCCAGGAGGGAAAGGGTTTTCAAAGCGATTTGCCCGTGGGCGTAGGAGCCGGACCAACGGTGGTCGCAGCCTGGGGGTGTTGCGGATCCGGGTCGTAGCTCGCACCCGGAGGAAGTTCCATGTGAACCGGGATCGCCAGGGGGGGCGAGAGATGCGGATGCGGCTCTGACGCTGCTCTGGGCGGACGTGGCCGTGCGTTGGCACGTAGGAACCGGTTGCGGTGGTCCTGCTTGGGCAGGAAGCGCGACAACTCGGTCAAGGCCATCTCGTAGACGCCCCGCTTGAACTCGACCACCACATCCAGTGGCACCCAGTAATCGTTCCAGCGCCAGGCGTCGAATTCCGGATGGCTGGTGGCCCTCAGATTCAGGTTCCAGTCGCCACCCACGAGTCGCAACAGGTACCAGATCTGTTTCTGGCCTTTGTAGTGACCGCGTGCATCCCGACGGATGAAGCGGTCTGGCACTTCGTAGCGCAACCAGTCCCGCGTGCGGGCAATGATGGCCACGTGTTCCGGCTTGAGGCCGATCTCCTCGTGCAGTTCGCGGTACATGGCCTGCTCGGGGGTTTCGCCCCGGTCGATGCCGCCCTGCGGAAACTGCCAGGAGTGGGTGCGGATGCGTTTGCCCCAGAACACCTGGTTCTTCTGGTTGAGCAGAATGATGCCGACATTGGGCCTGAAGCCGTCTCTGTCAAGCATAATCAACCCCAAATTCTTAAACTGTCTCGATTATGCATCGTTGACTTCGGCTTGGGTAGCATGACCCGGGGTAATTCCCGAGTTTGCCGCCCCGCCTGCAACGAACGGCACAGTCGTGCACCGCCCATCCATGAAAGCCTCCCAGTTCTTCATTTCCACCCTCAAGGAAGCCCCGGCCGATGCCGAGGTCGTCAGCCACAAACTCATGACTCGTGCGGGCATGATCAAGAAGCTCGGTGCCGGCATTTACACCTACATGCCCATGGGCCTGCGGGTGATCCAGAAGGTGGAAAAAATCATCCGTGAGGAGATGAATGCCGCTGGCGCGGTGGAGATGACCATGCCCGTCATCCAGCCCGCCGAGCTCTGGCAGGAGACGGGCCGCTTCGACAAGATGGGCCCGGAGCTGCTGCGCATCAAGGACCGGCACGAGCGTGACTTCGTGGTGCAGCCCACCAGTGAAGAAGTGGTGACCGACGTGGCGCGTCAGGAGCTGCGCAGCTACAAGCAGCTGCCCAAGAACTTCTACCAGATCCAGACCAAGTTCCGTGACGAGCGCCGTCCCCGTTTCGGCCTGATGCGCGGGCGTGAGTTCATCATGAAGGACGCCTACAGCTTTGACCGCGACCGCGACAGCGCACAGATCAGCTACCAGGTGATGGCGGCGGCCTACCGCCGCATCTTCGACCGCTTCGGGTTGACCTACCGGGCCGTGGCGGCCGACAGCGGCGCCATCGGGGGCGACCTGAGCGAGGAGTTCCAGGTGATCGCCGCCACCGGCGAGGACGCGATCGTCTATTGCCCCGACAGCGATTACGCGGCCAACATCGAGAAGGCCGAGGCCCTGGCGCCGCAAGGCCCGCGCCCGGCGGCCAGCCAGCCGCTGACCAAAACCCCCACGCCGGGCAAGAGCACCTGCGCCCAGGTGGCTGAACTGCTGGGCGTGCCGCTGTCCACCACGGTCAAGTCCATCGTGCTGGCCACCGACGAGATCAACGAGCGCGACGAGGTGGTCAAGACCACGGTGTGGCTGCTGCTGCTGCGTGGCGACCACGACATGAACGAGGTGAAGGTGGGCAAGCTGCCGGGCCTGGACCTGGGCTTCCGCTTCGCGACCGAGGCCGAAATCGTGGCCCACTTCGGCTGCAAGCCGGGCTACCTGGGGCCGCTGAACATGAAGCAGCCGGTGACCGTGGTCGCCGACCGCGAGGTGGCCGTGATGGCCGACTGGGTCTGCGGCGCCAATGAGGTCGATTTCCACATGACCGGCGTGAACTGGGGCCGCGACCTGCCCGAGCCGGACCTGGTGGCCGACATCCGCAACATCGTGGCGGGGGACCCGTCGCCCGATGGCAAGGGTGTGCTGGCCATCGAGCGCGGCATTGAGGTGGGTCATGTGTTCTACCTGGGCACCAAGTACAGCCGCGCCATGAGCGCTACCTTCCTCGACGAAGACGGCAAACCCAAGCCTTTCGAGATGGGCTGCTACGGCATCGGCGTGACGCGCCTGCCTGCGGCGGCCATCGAGCAGAACCACGACGAGCGCGGCATCATCTGGCCCGACGCGATTGCGCCGTTCACCGTGGTGATCTGCCCCATCGGCATGGATCGCAGCGAGGCCGTGAAGGCCGCCGCCGAACAGTTGCACGACCAGCTCGCTGCGCTGGGCGTGGACGTGATGCTGGACGACCGGGGCGAGCGCCCGGGCGCCATGTTCGCCGACTGGGAGTTGATCGGTGTGCCGCACCGTGTCACCATCGGCGACAAGGGCCTGAAGGAAGGTTTGGTGGAGTACCAGCATCGTCGTGACAGCGCCGCCACCAAGGTGGCCGTGGCTGAGGTGCTGGGCCTGCTGAAGGAGAAGCTGGGGGTGTGAAATGGCGCGGGTTGCCGGTTTGACTGCCCAAGGTGTCGAGCGCCGGGTGGCCTTGCTCGCCGGCGTATCGGGTATGACCGCGCTGGTCTGCCCCACCTGGGTGCATGCGAGCCAGATCGAGGAACCCCTGTCCGATTCGGTGCGCCAAGCCTTGCGGGCGGCAGTGGAGTTTTCGGGGCCGCCCGAACCTGAATTCCTCTCGACCCAAGCCCGCATCGCCTACCTACGCTGGCTGGGCGAACTCAGTCCCCGGCTGCAGCGGCGCAAGCCGGAGCTGCAGGACCGCGTCGAGTTCTTGCAGACCGTGTGGTACGAAAGCCGCCGCGCCGGGCTGGAGGAGTCTCTGGTGCTTGGCGTGATCCAGGTGGAAAGCGCCTTTCGCAAGTTCGCCATCTCGTCCGTGGGGGCGCGGGGCTACATGCAGATCATGCCGTTCTGGGCCCGCCTGATCGGCGACGGTGATCCCGCCAAATTGTTCCACCTGCAGACGAACATCCGCTTCGGTTGCGTGATCCTGCGGCACTACCTGGACATGGAGCGCGGCGACCTGTTCCTGGCGCTGGGGCGATACAACGGCAGCCGGGGCCGCGCCACCTACCCGGATGCCGTGTTCACCGCCCAGCGCCAGTGGCGCTTGGCCCAATCGTCCCCCTGATCCCTGCTATTGCAGGAAGCCGATGCGCGACTTACCGTTTCCAGCCTTGGGCAGGTCACGGACCTCGATGGCGTCACGCCGTTCCAGCCGGGCGTTGCCGAAGCCGGTCATGAGGGCCCGGCGCATCTCACGCGGTGCCAGGGTGGCGAGCTGGTCCAGTACGTCGTGAGCCGGTTCGTCGGCAAACAGGCGGCCCCAGTCGTGCTCGCTGCGCAGTCCCTGGTAGAGCTGGCGGGCGATCTGCCTGGCGGCGTCCGGGGTGGGGGGCTCGATCAGGAACACGTTCATCCGGTTCAGGATGGGTTCGGGGATGCTGCGCTCATCGTTGGCGGTGGTGATCCAGATGACCTGGCTGGCATCGATGGGGACTTCGGCGAATTCGTCCACGAAGCGCTGGGCGGTGTCGTGTTCGAGCAGACTGTACAGGGCGCCCAGCGGGTCGTACTGGGCGTCGGCACTGGCCTTGTCGATCTCATCGACCACGATCACCGGGTTGGCGTACTGGCCGTCCACCAGGGCCTCGAAGACCTTGCCAGGCTTGGCGCCTTTCCACTGGGACGATGAGCCCGACAGCAGCCAGCCGGCGGTCATGGAGCTCATGGGCACCAGGCTCATGGTGGTGCCGAGGAGTTCGGCCATCTTGTGGGCAAAGTGGGTCTTGCCCACACCGGGTGGCCCCAGCAGCAGCAGCGGGGTCACCTCCAAGTGGTCCTGGCTGTCCTGTGCCAGCGCCACGTGGCGCTTCACGTCGTCCAGGACTTCGCCGAAGTTGGGCAGTTGGCCATACAGCGGGGCCATGTCGGGTACGCCCGAGGGCTTGACGGCAAAGCGCTGCGGACCGCGCTCCAGCATGCGCTCGTAGGTGCTGCGCAGGCTTTCGTATTCACGCTCGTTGCCTTGCGCCTGCAACTTGGCGAGTTTGCGTTCCACGTCGTCTTCGCGGAACACGTTGCGCATGCGGGCTATCGGCAGCCCTAGGGAGGGGACGGCGAGGCTGGTGGTGCTCATCGGGATCTCCTTCACGACGCTGTGGATGCATTCAAGCACAGTTCGTGCCAACGCTCAACGCCGGAAAAGCCCCGATGGACAGCCGCAGTTGACCGGTTTGCCGGTCGCCAGGGGTTTCAACCCAGCTGGGCGGTGAGCACCTGTTGCAGTTCGCCGGACTCGTACATCTCCATCATGATGTCGGAACCGCCGATGAATTCGCCTTTGACGTAAAGCTGGGGAATGGTTGGCCAGTTGCTGTAGTCCTTGATGCCCTGGCGGATTTCCGGGTCTTCGAGGACGTTGACCGTGGTGAGCGCACGGGGATCAACGCCGCAGGCCTTCAGGATCTGGACCGCGCGGCCGGAAAAGCCGCACATGGGAAAGCTCGCCGTGCCTTTCATGAAGAGCACGATGTCGTGGGATTTGACCAGTTGGTCGATGCGCTGCTGGACGTCGCTCATGGGCTGCCTCTCGAGAGGGAAAGATCGGGACAAACCCGCATTATCGCTTCGGGGCGGGAAGCGTGCAGGCCGGAGCCAACGCACCGGTGCAGCGGATGTGGCCTCCCAGGTCCTGTCGGTGGGCAATGTGCCGGTAGCCCCGGGCGTGGAGCAGGTCGGCCACATCGCGGGCCTGGTCCCAGCCGTGTTCGAGCAGCAGCCACCCGTCGGGCATCAGGCGGTCGGGGGCGGTGGCGATGATTTCACGCAGGTCGTCCAGACCGTCCGCTCCGGCGACGAGGGCCTGGGCGGGTTCGTGTCGGAGGGCAGGCAGGTGCGGGTCGTCGGCGCTGATGTAGGGCGGGTTGCTGACGATGAGCTCGAACCGTTCGGGGGCCGTGGTGGGCCAGTGACGCAGCCAGTGGTTGTGCAGGCCGTGCACCGGCAGGTTCAGGCGTTGGGCGTTGGCCAGTGCCACGGCGAGGGCGTCGGCACTGGCGTCCACGGCCCAGACCTCGGCATCGGCGCGCTCGTTCTGCAGGGCGAGCGCGATGGCGCCGCTGCCGGTGCCCAGGTCCAGCACGCGCGGAGACGAGCAGGGCGCCAGCACCTCAAGCGCCCACTCGACCAGGGTTTCGGTGTCCGGGCGTGGGTCGAGCACGCGGGCATCGACCCGCAGTCGCAATCCGAAAAAGGCCCGCTCGCCCGTGAGATAGGCGACCGGTTCGCCATCCTGGCGCCGACGGCACAGGGCGTTGAAGCATTCCTCTTCGGAGGGGGAGAGCGCATCGCTGTCGTGCGCCAGCAGCCAGGCACGGTCGTGCAGGGGTTTTCCCAGCGTGTGCAGCAGCAGGATCTGCGCGTCCAGCCGCTCCAGCCCGAGCCGGTGGGCCCGGATCAGGGCCGCGCGCAGCGTCAGGGTCACGCCAGGGTCCCGAGGGCGGCCTGCTCCGCCCGTTGCTCCAGATCGGCCATGAGTTCCGCCCCCCGTGCGATCTGCAAGGCCTGGATCACCTCGTCCAGGTCGCCTTCCATGACCAGCCCGAGCTTGTACAGGGTCAGGTTGATGCGGTGGTCGGTGAGCCGGCCCTGCGGGAAGTTGTAGGTGCGGATGCGGTCGCTGCGGTCGCCGCTGCCGATCAGCCCCTTGCGTTCGGCGGCTTCCTTGGCGGCGCGTTCGCTGCGCTCCTTTTCCTGCAGCCGCGCCTGCAGCACCTGCAGGGCCTTGGCCTTGTTGCTGTGCTGGCTGCGCCCGTCCTGGCATTCGGCGACGATGCCGGTGGGCAGATGCACCACCCGCACAGCGGAGTCGGTCTTGTTGATGTGCTGGCCACCCGCGCCGCTGGCGCGGAAGGTGTCGATGCGCAGGTCGGCGGGGTTGAGGCGGATGGCCTCGGCCTCGTCGGGTTCGGGCATCACCGCGACCGTGCAGGCGCTGGTGTGGATACGGCCCTGGCTCTCGGTGACGGGCACGCGTTGCACCCGATGGCCGCCCGACTCGAAGCGCAGCAGACCGTAGGCACGTGGCCCCGCGATGCGCAGCACCAGTTCCTTGTAGCCGCCGAGTTCGGCCGGCGACTCGCTGACGGTTTCGACGCGCCAGCCCTGGCGTTCCGCGTAGCGGCTGTACATGCGGGCCAGGTCGCCGGCAAACAGGGCGGCCTCGTCGCCGCCGGTGCCGGCCCGGATTTCGAGAAAGGCGTTGCGGTCGTCCTCCGGGTCGCGGGGCACCAGCAGGGTGTGAAGCTCCGATTCCAGCGATGTCAGATCGGCTTCGGCAGCGGCGATTTCCTCGGCGGCCATGGCGGCGAGCTCGGGGTCGTTGTCCTGGGCCATGGCGCGGGCTTCCTGCAGATCGGCCTCGCGTTGCAGGTAGCGCAGGTAGGGCTGAACCACGGCATCGGTGTCGGCGTGTTCGCGGGTGAGCAGTCGGAACCGCTCCATGTCGTCCACGGCGTCCGGGGCGCTGATCAGCGCGTCGAGTTCGTGCAGCCGCAGCCGTTGACGCTCGAGCGTGTCGCGGATGAACGGCTTCATGAGCGGCCCGCGCCCCGCAGGAACAGGCGCGAGACGGTTTCGGCGGTGGCCTGGCGGGTGCGCTCGTCGCCGGCGTGCAGCTCGGCCAGGGCGCCGTGGAGCATTTTCTGGGTCAGGCCGCGCGACAGGGCTTCGAGCACCGCGTCCACGTCCTCGCCCTTGGCCAGCAGCTTGCGCGCCCGGGCCAGTTCGGTGGCACGCCAGGCGTCGGTCTGGGCATTGAGCTCGCGGATCAGCCCGACCACGCCGGCCCGTGGGTCGCGTTGTTGCAGCCAATGCATGAAGCTTTGCACCCCGGCGTCGATGATGGCTTCGGCCTGGGCCACGGCGGCCTGTCGGTTGTCCTTGCCGGTCTGCACCACGGCGGCGAGGTCGTCCACGGTGTAGAGGTAGACATCGTCGAGTTCCTTGACCTCGGCCTCGATGTCGCGCGGTACGGCCAGATCGACCATGAACATGGGGCGATGGCGGCGCTTCTTCAGGGCGCGCTCGACCGCACCCAGGCCGATCAGCGGCAGGGTGGAGGCGGTGCAGCTGATCACGGCGTCGAATTCGTGCAGGCGGTCGGGAAGATCCGACAGCCTCAGCACCTCGGCGCCAAAGCGGGTGGCGAGTTTCTCGCCGCGTTCCAGCGTCCGGTTGGCGATGGCCAGGGATTTCGGGTTCTTGGCGGCGAAATGGGTGGCGGCCAGCTCGATCATCTCGCCGGCCCCCACGAACAGCACCCGGATGTCTTGCAGGTCCTCGAACAGTTGCCCGGCCAGGCGAACCGCCGCCGCCGTCATGCTGATCGAGTGGGCGCCGATTTCGGTGGAGCTGCGTACCTGCTTGGCGACCGCGAAGGAGCGCTGGAACAGCTGGTGCAGCGTGGTGCCCAGGGCACCGGCCGCGTCGGCAGCACGCACGGCGTCCTTCATCTGGCCCAGGATCTGGGCCTCACCCAGGACCATGCTGTCGAGCCCACTGGCCACGCGAAACGCATGGCGTGCGGCTTCGCCTTCATGGAGCACGTAGGCGTGGTCCAGCAGCGCCTGGGGCGACACGCCGCCCGTCTGGGCGAGCCACTGCACCGTGGGCTCCACGGCGAGTTCGTCGGAGGCGCAGTAGATTTCGGTGCGGTTGCAGGTGGACAGCAGCGTGGCTTCGGGCTGAAGGGCCAGGGAGGCGCGGAAGCGCTCCAGTGTCGGGGGCAGCTGATCGAGCGCGAACGCGAAACGGCCCCGCAGATCCAGCGGAGCGGTCTGATGATTGATGCCGAGCGCCCAGACTGCCATAAGCCCTCGATTATAAAATCGACGCTTCTTGGGAAACGGCGCCTTCATGAACATCCTGGCCGCTGGCCTCCATCTTCTGCATTTGTTGCTGCCTGCGTTGGTGTTGTCCGCGCTGCTGGCCCCGGCGACGGTGCGTTGGCGTACCGGGGCCGGTCGGCGTCGTGGGGCACGCTGGAAAAGCCTGTTGTGGGGCTGGTTGCTGCTCTCGATTCTGGGGTGCGCGGTTTTGCTGGTCGGTCTCTGGTGGCATGGGCGCGACGGGCGGCTGTCCACCTATGCGGCCCTCGTGCTGGTCCTGGGCACGGCGGTGGCGACATGGCGTTCGCGCTGATCGAGCCCCTCCCGGCAATGGGTGCATGCCGCTCAGGGGCTCACGGCGATGTTGCGCTGCGGTAACATCTGCGGCCCAGCGTTGTGCTGCCAGTGCCTACCGATATGAACGCGCCCATCCCGCTCCAGCATCTGCTTGACGCCGCCCCCGACACGCCGCGACTGCGCGAGATCCCGTACAACTACACCTCGTTTTCCGACCGGGAGATCGTCATCCGCCTGCTGGGCAATCGCGCCTGGGAGGTGCTCAACCAGTTGCGCGAGGAACGCCACACCGGCCGCTCGGCGCGCATGCTGTACGAGGTGCTGGGCGACATCTGGGTTGTGCAGCGCAACCCCTATCTGCACGACGACCTGCTGGATAACCCCAAGCGCCGCGCCGCGCTGGTCGAGGCGATGCATCATCGGTTGGGCGAGGTGGAAAAGCGCCGTCGCCCGCAGGAAGATGGCGAGCGTGATGCCCTCGTGGGCGAACTGCTGGACGCCGCGCGGCGGGCGGTGCACGATTTCGCGCGTTTGTTTGACGACATGGCCGCACTGCGGCAGCGCGTGGCGCGTACGCTGCGCCGCCACACCGCCAAGGACAACATCAAGTTCGACGGCCTGAGCCGCGTCAGCCACGTGACCGACGCCACCGACTGGCGTGTGGAATACCCGTTCGTCGTTTTGTGCCCCGACACCGAGGCCGAGATGGCCGGTCTGGTGAAGGCCTGCATCGAACTCGATCTGACCATCATCCCGCGCGGGGGCGGCACCGGCTACACCGGCGGCGCCATTCCGCTGACGTGGAAGAGCGCGGTCATCAACACCGAAAAGCTTGAGGCCATGACCGAGGTCGAGCTGATCGACCTGCCGGGACTGGACCACAAGGTGCCCACGATCTGGACCGAGGCCGGTGTGGTCACCCAGCGCGTGGCCGACGCCGCCGAGCGCGCGGGCTTCGTGTTCGCGGTGGATCCGACAAGCGCCGAAGCCTCGTGCGTGGGCGGCAACATCGCCATGAACGCCGGGGGCAAGAAGGCCGTGCTGTGGGGCACCGCACTGGACAACCTGGCCAGCTGGCGCATGGTCACGCCCGACGCGCAGTGGCTGCAGGTCACGCGCATCGGCCACAACCTGGGCAAGATCCACGATGCCGAAGTGGCCAGCTTCGAGCTGCAGTACTTCGAGGCCGACGGCAAGACGCTGATCCGCACCGAACGGCTCGACATTCCCGGCAAGACCTTCCGCAAGGAAGGCCTGGGCAAGGACGTGACCGACAAGTTCCTGAGTGGCCTGCCCGGTGTGCAGAAAGAGGGCTGCGACGGCCTGATCACCAGCGCGCGCTGGGTGGTGCACCGCATGCCAGAGCACACCCGCACAGTGTGTCTGGAGTTCTTCGGCAACCCCAAGGAGGCCGTGCCGTCGATCGTGGAGATCAAAGACTTCATGTTCGCAGAGCAGAAACGCTCGGGCACCTTGCTGGCCGGCCTGGAGCATCTGGACGACCGCTACCTGCGCGCCGTGGGTTATTCCACCAAGAGCAAGCGCGGCGGGTTTCCCAAGATGGTGCTGATCGGCGACATCGTGGGCGATGACCCGGACGCCGTGGCGCGGGCCGCCAGCGAGGTGGTGCGACTGGCCAACGGACGGGCCGGTGAAGGCTTCACCGCCGTCAGTCCCGAGGCGCGCAAGAAGTTCTGGGCCGACCGCAAGAAAACCGCCGCCATCAGCAAGCACACCAACGCGTTCAAGGTGAACGAGGACGTGGTGATCCCGCTGCCGCGCATGGGCGAATACACGCTGGGCATCGAGCGCATCAACATCGAGTTGAGCCTGCGCAACAAGATCAAGCTCACGCACGAACTGGAGGCCTTCTTCCGGCGCGGGCACCTGCCCCTGGGCAAGGTGGAGGAGGCCGGCGAAATGCCCAGCCCCGAGACGTTGCAGGAGCACGTCGAGCGTGCCCTGGAGGTGATCCGTGCGGCGCGCGCCCAGTGGCAGCAGTGGATGGAGGGCCTGGACCACACCCAGCCCGACACCGGACGCACGTTTTTTGAGCAGATGCAGGACTACACCCTGCGCGCGAGCTGGAAAAACCAGATCCGCGAACCGCTGCGTGCCATCTTCACCGGCAGCGTGTTCGCACCGGTGCTGGAAGAGTGCAAGGCGATCCACAAGCGCGTGCTCAAGGGGCGCGTCTGGGTGGCGCTGCACATGCATGCCGGTGACGGCAACGTGCACACCAACATTCCCGTCAACAGCGACGATTACGAGATGTTGCAGACCGCGCACGAGGCGGTGGATCGCATCATGGTGTTGGCGCGAAACTTGGACGGCGTGATCTCGGGCGAGCACGGCATTGGCATCACCAAGCTGCAGTATCTGACTGACGAGGAACTGGCATCGTTCACCGGCTACAAGCAGAAGGTGGACCCGCACGGCCGTTTCAACCGGGGCAAGCTGTTGCGCCAAGGTGTACTGTTTGACCAGCCCGACCAGCGCCGTGCCGACCTCAGCATGGCCTACACCCCTAGTTTCGGGCTCATGGGCTACGAATCGCTCATCATGCAGCAGAGCGACATCGGCGCGATAGCCGATTCGGTGAAGAACTGCCTGCGCTGCGGCAAGTGCAAGCCGGTGTGTTCGACCCACGTGCCGCGCGCCAACCTGCTGTACAGCCCGCGCAACAAGATCCTGGCCACCTCGCTGCTGGTGGAAGCCTTTCTGTACGAAGAACAGACCCGCCGCGGCATCAGCATCAAGCACTGGGAGGAGTTCGAGGACGTGGCCGACCACTGCACCGTGTGCCACAAGTGCGAAAGCCCCTGTCCGGTGAAGATCGATTTCGGCGACGTGTCGATGAACATGCGCAACCTGCTGCGCAAGATGGGACGCAAGACGTGGCGTCCTGGCAATGCGGCGGCCATGTTCATGCTCAACGCCACCAACCCCGAGACCATCAAGCTGGCCCGCGCCGCCATGGTGGGGGTGGGCTTCAAGGCGCAGCGTTTCGCGCACAACCTGCTCAAGGGCCTGGCGCGCAAGCAGACCAGTGCGCCGCCGGCCACGGTGGGGGCTGCTCCGATCAAGGAGCAGGTCATCCACTTCATCAACAAGAAGCTGCCGGGCGGTTTGCCCAAGAAAACGGCGCGGGCCCTGCTGGATATCGAGGACAAGAACTACGTCCCCATCATCCGCAACCCCCAGACCACCCACAGCGATACCGAGGCGGTGTTCTACTTCCCCGGTTGCGGTTCCGAACGCCTGTTCAGCCAGGTGGGCCTGGCCACCCAGGCCATGCTCTGGCATGCCGGTGTGCAGACCGTGTTGCCGCCCGGCTACCTGTGCTGCGGCTATCCCCAGCGCGGCAGTGGACAGTTCGACAAGGCCGAGCAGATCATCACCGACAACAGGGTGCTGTTCCACCGTGTCGCCAACACGCTCAACTACCTCGACATCAAGACCGTGGTGGTCAGCTGCGGCACCTGCTACGACCAGTTGCAGGGTTATCAGTTCGACAAGATCTTCCCCGGCTGCCGCATCATCGACATCCACGAATACCTGCTGGAGAAGGGCATCACGCTCGAACCCAAGGGCGCCTACCTGTACCACGACCCCTGCCATACCCCCATGAAGCTGCAGGACCCGATGGCCACGGTCAAGGCGCTGGTGGGGGACACCGTGGTCAAGGCCGACCGGTGCTGTGGCGAGTCGGGTACGCTGGGCGTGACGCGCCCCGACGTGTCCACCCAGGTGCGCTTCCGCAAGGAAGAGGAGCTGCGCAAGAATGCGGCGCAACTGGCCGAGCTGGCAGGCAAGAACGGCGTGGCTGCGCCCCAGGGCAAGACCAAGATCCTCACCAGCTGCCCGAGCTGCTACCAGGGCCTGAGCCGCTATGGCGACGACCTGAACAACGGCTTGCTGGAGGCTGATTACATCGTGGTCGAGATGGCCAACCAGATCCTGGGAGAGAACTGGATGCCCGACTACGTGGCCCAGGCCAACGCCGGGGGTATCGAGCGGGTGCTGGTGTGAGCGACACTGCCCCGTGCCCGCTGTGCGCCGACGACGGCGGACTGGTGCTGTGGCGCCAGGCCGAGTTGCGTATCGTGCGTGTCACGGCGGGGGCCGAGGCCATCGATTTCCCCGGCTTTTACCGCGTCATTTGGAACGCCCACGTGGCCGAGTGGACCGACCTGCCGCAAGCCGGGCAGGCCCTGCTCATGCGGGTGGTGGGTGGCGTGGAGCGGGCGGTGCGCGAGCACCTGCAGCCGACCAAGGTGAACCTGGCTTCGCTGGGCAACATGGTGCCCCACCTGCACTGGCATGTGGTGGCCCGTTACGACTGGGACAGCCATTTCCCCGCCCCACTGTGGGCCACGGCCCGCCGCGCGTCCCCTCCCGATCGGCTGGACGCGGTCCTTTCGCGCCTGCCGGCCTGCGATGCCGCCATTGCCGGTGGGGTGTTTTGACCGCAGACCGCCGGGTGACGGGCCGGCCGCGTTAGCATCCCCTTCATTGAGGCATCCCAAGGAGCTGCACCCATGGCTGGACTCGACAGACAAAGCCCCTATCCGCAGGACATCACGGTTCATTCCCAATCCCGCGTGCTCGACATCGCGTTTTCCGATGGGGCCCGCTTCAGGCTGCCGTTCGAGCTGATGCGGATCTACTCCCCGTCGGCCGAAGTACAGGGTCACGGGCCTGGGCAAGAGGTGCTGCAGACCGGCAAGCGCGATGTCGGCATCGTGGCGCTGGAGCCGGTGGGCAACTACGCCGTTCAGCCCACGTTCTCGGACGGGCACGACTCCGGCATCTTCAGCTGGGACTATCTTTACTTCCTGGGCGCCAAACAGGAAGAACTGTGGGCCGACTACGAGCGCCGCCTGGCCGAGGCCGGTGTCGACCGCGATCAGCCCATGCCCGAGAAAGCCGCTTCGGCCTGCGGGCACCACCATTGAGCTGGCCCGTGCAGCGGCTACCATTGCACCCATGAGCCAAACCCATTTCGGATTCGAGACGGTGGACGAGCGCGACAAGGCGCGTCGCGTGCGCGGCGTGTTCGACTCGGTCGCGTCCAACTACGACCTGATGAACGACCTGATGTCCGCCGGGCTGCACCGCTGGTGGAAGCGTTACACCATCACGGTGGCGAACCCGCGCCCTGGCGACCGGGTGCTCGACATCGCCGGTGGCACAGGCGATCTGGGCCTGGCGTTCGCACCGCTGGTGGCACCCACCGGCACCGTGGTGCACACCGACATCAACGAGTCCATGCTGCGCGAGGGCCGTGACCGCCTGCTCGACAAGGGCGTGGCACTGCCCACGCTGGTGTGCGACGCGGAGCAGTTGCCCTTCCCCGACGGCTGGTTCGACATCGTGACCGTGGCGTTCGGTCTCCGCAACATGACGCATAAGGAACTTGCGCTGCGGGAAATGAATCGAGTCCTCAGGCCCGGGGGCAAGCTGCTGGTGCTGGAGTTCTCGAAGGTGGCGCCGCCCTTGCAGAAGGCGTACGATTGGTACAGTTTCAACATCCTGCCCAAGCTGGGTCAGTGGGTGGCAAGGGACGAGGCCAGTTACCGCTACCTGGCGGAGTCCATCCGCATGCACCCGGACCAGGAGGCCCTGCGCGCCATGATGCGCGATGCCGGCTTCGGGCATGTGGATGTGCACAACCTGACGGCGGGCGTGACGGCCCTGCACGTGGGCATCAAGTGTTGAGTGGCGGTTATGTTTTTTTGATGAAAGAAGTGAGAGAGGCATGAAATTCTGGTCTGTGTGTCTGGCGTTGGTGATGGTGCTGTCCTCTTCGGAGGTCTGGGCCCAGAAGCGCCTGGGGGGTGGTTTGTCGTTTGGCAAGCAGTCGGGCAACGTGACGCAGCGCAACGCCCCGGCCCAGCCGGCCCAGGCACCGACGCAAAACACGACCCAGAACGCGAACACGGCCAACCGGCCCGCCACCACGCCGACTCAGGCGCCGGCCTCCCGGCCCTGGGGGGCGATGCTGGGGGGGCTGGCAGCAGGCCTCGGTCTGGCATGGCTCGCGTCTGCACTGGGCTTTGGTGAGGGGTTTGCCCAGTTCCTGCTGCTGCTTCTGGTCGGGGTCGCCATCTTGGCCGTGATCGGCATGATCCGCCGCTCCCGTGCCGCCGCGCAGCCATCGCCCCTGGCGTTCCAGGGCGCTGGCCAGGCCGCTGCTCGCAGCTACAGCCCGAGCAATGTCGGCAACGATGCTTCGGCACGCCCTTGGGAACGCGGCAACAGCACCTTTGGCCAGGGCGAGTTGGCCGGCAACGGGGGCAGCCTCATCGGTTCCGCCCTCGGTGGCCCGCAGACCTGGGGCATTCCCGCCGGCTTCGACACCGAAGGTTTTCTGCGCGCGTCCAAGGCCAATTTCATCAAGCTGCAGGAAGCCTGGGACCGTGCCGACATCCCCGCCCTGCGCGCGATGATGACCGACGAGATGATCGAGCAGATCCAGGCCCAGCTTGCCGACCGTGAGCGACAGTCCGGTGGTGTCCCCAACAAGACCGAAGTCGTGATGCTGGAAGCCCAGCTGCTCGGCATCGAGGAGCTGGATGGCGAATACATGGCCAGCGTCGAGTTCTCGGGCATGATTCGCGAAGAGCCCTCGGCCGGGCCCAACCCCTTTCGCGAGGTGTGGAACATCACCCGCCCCAAGGCCGGCAACGGGGGGTGGCTGGTGGCGGGCGTGCAGGCGTTGCAGTAAGCGCAGGCCAGTTGCTTCCGTTTGCCCAAGGGCCTCTGCGGGGGCCCTTTTCGTTGCCTGGGTCGTGGCCGTCTAAGGGTGGACCCGTGTGGCAACGGCCGTTTTCCTGCGGCACACTCTGGGCACTCCGTTTGCCGTGTCGTCCGACGTGATCCGAGCCCTGTCCCCGACTGCTTATGCCCGACGCTGGGTACCGGGTTTCCGTGCCCAGATGATCCTGCTGGTCGGCTCGCTGCTGATTCTCATGCTCGGCATCCAAGGCACCTATCTCAGCCAGCGCTATGCCGCGCTGATGGAGGATCAGATCGGGCAGCGAGCCCTTAGCGTCGCCCGCACCCTGGCCACGAACCGCCAGCTGATCGACGCCTTTGCTCAGGCCGATCCCGCTGCCGTGATCCAGCCGATAGCGGAGCGCGTGCGTCTGAAGACCGGTGCCAGCTTCGTGGTGGTGGGCAACCGTGACAGCATCCGCTATTCCCATCCGCTGCCGGACCGGATCGGGCAACGCATGGTGGGAGAGGACAACGACCCCGCTCTTCTGCATGGAGAGGCCTACGTGTCGCGGGCGACCGGATCGCTGGGGCCCTCGATCCGGGGGAAGGTTCCTGTGTTTGACGAGGCGGGTGACATCGTCGGCGTCGTGTCGGTGGGGTTTCTGGCCAGCGAGATCCAGGAGCGCATTGCCGGAGATCTGCGCAACAACCTCCTGCTCATGCTGGGCACGGCGGGGCTGGGCCTGCTGGGTGCGGTCGCGATCGCCAACCGTTTCAAGCGTGCCATCCTGGGGCTGGAGCCGCACGAGATCGCACGGCGGTTGAAAGAGAAAGACGCGATCCTGCAGTCGATCCACGAGGGGCTGGTGGCGGTCAACGTCGATGGACGCATCACCCTGGCCAATGCCGGTGCCCGCCGCTTCCTGCCCGGGGGCGAAGCACAGGATCCGGTTGGTCGAGACATTCTGGAGGCTTTGCCGCATTCGAGATTGCACGAGGTGCTGGAAACCGGCGAGGCCCAGTACGACCGCGAAACCTGGGTGGGGGAGCAACTGGTCGTCGTCAATCGGGTCCCCATCGTGGTGAATGGTCGTGTCGAGGGCGCGGTGGCCACCTTCCGCAGCCGCATGGAAATCCTGGAGCTTTCCCGCAGTCTGGCCGAGGTGCGGCAACTGGCCGATGGGCTGCGCGCCCAGGCGCACGAGTTTTCGAACAAGCTGCACACGCTCGCCGGTCTGTTGCAGCTCGGCCAGGTGCAGGAAGCCATCCAGATGATCGGCGAGGAGACCCGGCTCGAACAGGCCCGTTTGACCCTGCTGCAGAGCCGGGTGCGTGACGCGGCGCTGTGTGGCCTGCTGGCCGGCAAACTCATGCGCGCTTCTGCGCGCGGTGTGACGATCGAGGTCGATGAAGGCAGCGCCCTGCAGTCCGAGCTGTCCTTGCAGGGCCGGGAGGCGCTGCTGAGCATCATTGGCAACCTGCTGGACAATGCCTGCGAGGCACAGCGCCCGGATGGTCGTAGGCCGGTGGTGCGACTGTCATTCACCGACATGGGGGACGACATCGTCATCGAGGTGGACGACAACGGCAGTGGTGTGGACGAACAGCAGGGCGAGCGCGTGTTCGAACGTGGCACGTCCACCAAGGGCAGCGGGCGCGGCATCGGGTTGGCGCTGGTGCGCCGGTTGTGCCGCGAATTCGGGGGAGACGTGTCGCTGGAGCCCGGCCAGGCCGGTGGGGCTTGCTTCGTCGCCGTGGTGGACAAGCGCCGGGTCATGGCGTCGGGAGCATTGGATGAAAGCTGATGGACCGCCTTACCGCGTGCTGATCGTCGAGGACGACTTTCGCATCGCCCGCATCAACCAGGCGATGGTGGAGCAGCATGGCGCCTTCGAGGTGGTGGGCAGTTGCCGGGATGGCCGTGAAACCCTGGAGTGGCTGCAACGCCATCCTCGCGGTGCAGACCTGGCCTTGTTCGATGTCTACCTCCCCGATGTCGAGGGCCTGTCCTTGCTGTGGGAGGCACGCCGTTGCTGCCGCAACCTCGACATCGTCATGGTCACCGCCGCCAAGGAGGTGGACACGGTGGAAGAGGCCCTGCGAGCAGGCGTGTTTGATTTCCTCATCAAGCCGGTTCAAGCCGTGCGCATGCAGGCCATGCTGGACCGTTACGTACAGCGCCGCAACATGGGGCGAAGGCGTCGGGAGGTCAATCAGGAACAGCTGGACGAAGCGTTGTCGAGTGCACTCCCCGAGAGCCGCGTACGCACCTTGCCCAAGGGGGTGGATGCCCTGTCGCTGGACACCTTCATTCAGGCCCTGACCCAGGCCCATGAACCACTGACGGCGAGCGAGCTGGCGGAACGCACCGGGACCAGCCGGTCCACTGCACGGCGCTATCTTGAGTACCTGGTGGGGACCGGGCAGGCGGTGGTGGCTCCGTCCTACGGCGAAGTCGGCAGACCGCAACGCCTGTACCAGTTCCGGTCGGATGCGTGAGCAAAATGGACAAAAAACCCAATTTGACCTCAACCCCCTGAATGGGGGGAAACCCTCATGCCCAGAGGGGGCCCACCCCCTAGCATCCCGTCACTCCCCGCGGTCGAGCGGGGTGGCATGGCATTCACCAGGAGACGAGATGATGCAACACGACAAAGGTTTGGCGCGCCGCGATGCGCTCAAGTGGATGGGCGCTGCCGGTCTGGCAGGCGTTTCGATGAGCCCGCTGGGCATGGCCTGGGCGCAGGCATGGCAGCCCCGTCAGGCGGTGGAATACATTGCCCCGGCCAACCCGGGTGGCGGTTGGGACACCCTGATCCGCACGACTGCCCGTGTGATCCAGGAAGAAAAGCTGGCACCGGTGAACTTCGCGCCCATCAACACCCCAGGTGGTGGGGGTGCCGTGGCGTGGGCACAGATTGCGGCCAAGCGGGGCAACCCGCACGTGCTGTTTGCGGCCAGCCCGCCCGTAATCCTGGTGCCGTTGTCGGGGGCCTCCCGCTTTGGGCACAAGGACTTCACGCCCATCGCCCGCCTGATCACCGACTACTCCATCCTGCTCGTGCGTGCAGATGCGCCCTACAAGAGCGCCAAGGAGCTGTTCGAGGCGATCAAGGCCCGTCCCAATCTGGCTGTGGGTGGGGGCTCTGCACCCGGCTCGATGGACCACATCTCCATCGCGGGAGCCGCCTCGGCGGCCGGGGTGGCAGCGAACCGGCTGAACTACATCGCCTTCTCGGGCGGCGGCGAGGCCATGACCAATCTGTTGGGCCGTCACGTCGAAGCGGTCATCACCGGGGCTGGTGAGGCCCAGGCCCAGCTCAAGGGCGGGCAGGTCCGTGCACTGGCCATCTCGGGTCCGAAACGCATGAGTTCGATCCCCGACGTCCCGACCTATCAGGAGCAGGGCATCGATTTCACCTTCGATATCTGGCGCGGCATCATGGGTGCGCCCGGCATGCCCGCCGAAGCCGTGGCCTATTACCAGGACATGTACGCCCGCATGCTCAAGACCCCGGCCTGGGCCCAGGCACGTGACCAGCTCGGCTGGATCGATGCCTTCCAGACCAGTGCCGACTTCGGTGGCTTCCTCGATCAACAGCACAAGCAGTTCAGCACCGTGCTGAGTGACCTCGGACTGGTTCGCCGCTGATCGTCGAGGCAAATCCTCTCGGCTGGCGGGCCCTGCAAGGGGCCGCCAGCCTTCGCGCGTCCTGTGTGGAGACTGTTCATGAGTGCCAATCGCATCCTGGCCGTGATCATCGGTTTGCTGTCCGCGGCCTATCTTTGGGCGGCGTTTCAGATACCGGTGTTCCCCATTCCGAGGCCCGTCGATTCGGACGCCTTTCCGAAACTGCTAGGTGTGCTGATGCTGGGCCTGTCTGTCTGGCTCTTCTTTGAGAAGGACGAGAAGACCGTCGCACCCGCAGAGGAGGGGGAGGCCGTGCGCACCCCATGGGAGCGGTGGCAGCCGGTGATCGTGACCTCTGTCGCGATCGCTGTCTACGCCTTCGCCCTGGGCTGGATGGGTTTTGTGCTGGCCTCGTTCCTGCTCACCGCCGGTCTGACGTGGTTTTACGGTTTTCGGCGCCACGGCATCAATGCCATCGTGTCGCTGGCAGTGCCACTGGGGCTGTATCTGATCATGACCCGGTTCATGAACATCCACCTGCCGGCCGGTTGGCTGCCCATCTGACGTCAAGGAATCGACATGGACGTGCTTGACAGCATTCTTTTCGGCTTCAGCGTGGCCCTGCAACCGGGCAACCTGATGTACGTGTTCATCGGCGTGTTCGCCGGCACCATCATCGGCATGGTGCCGGGGTTGGGGCCGATCAGCGCACTGGCGCTGATGATTCCGATCACCTTCTCCATGAACCCCACCTCGGCGCTGATTCTCATGTCCGGGGTGTACTACGGTGCCATTTTCGGGGGGTCAACGTCGTCGATTCTGCTGAACGCTCCGGGTGTGGCGGGCACGGTGGCCACCTCGTTCGACGGTTTTCCGCTGGCCAAGAAAGGGCAGGCCGGCAAGGCGCTCGCGCTTGCAGCCTGGGCCTCGTTCGCCGGAGGCACCATCAGCGTGGTGGCCCTCATGCTGGTGGCGCCGTTGTTGGCCAAGGTGGCGGTCAGCTTCGGGCCGCCGGAGTATTTCGCCCTCATGGCGCTGGGCCTGACGGCCGTGGTCAGCCTGTCGGACAAGTCCCTGGTCAAGGGGCTGATGGCTGCCGTTTTTGGTGTCATGGTGTCCATCGTCGGCATCGACCGGCAGACCGGCACGCAACGCTACACCTTCGACTCCCTGCACCTTCTGCAGGGGATCGACTTTTTGGTGGTGGCGCTCGGCGTCTTCGCCCTGGCCGAGGTATTCGTCATGCTCCTGAAGGGGCGCGATGCCAAGGGCTATGTGCAACAGGCCCTCGGATCGCTGAAACTCAGCCGCCAGGAGGTGCGCGAGATCGCCGGTCCGGTGGTGCGGAGTTCCACCCAGGGCTTCTTCGTCGGGGTGTTGCCCGGGGCGGGGGCGACGGTGGCGTCTTTCCTGGCCTACATCACCGAAAAGCGCATCGCCAAGGACGGCCACACCTTCGGCAAAGGCAACATCAAGGGCGTGGCAGCACCCGAAGCGGCCAACAACGCGGCCTGCAGCGGCTCGTTCGTGCCCCTGCTCACCCTGGGGGTGCCGGGGTCCGGCTCCACGGCCGTGCTGCTGGGTGCCCTGCTGGTCATGGGAGTGACGCCAGGCCCCATGATGCTGACCGAGCGCCCCGACGTGTTCTGGGGTGTGATCGCCAGCATGTACATCGGCAACCTGTTCCTGCTGATCCTGAACCTGCCGCTGATCCCGTACATTGCGCGCATCCTGGAGGTGCCGCGCCCCATGCTGCTGGCACTCATCCTGCTGTTCTGCATGATCGGTGTGTACGGGCTCAAGTTCACCACCTTCGACCTGCTGCTGCTGCTGGGCTTCGGTCTGGTGGGGTTGCTGATGCGGCTCAACGGCTTCCCGGTCGCGCCCATGATCCTCGCGCTGATACTGGGCGACATCATGGAAGAGAACATGCGCCGGGCACTGCAGATTTCGGGCGGTGACTGGATGGTGTTTCTCGACAAGCCGATTTCCGCCACTCTGTTGGGCATCGCAGTGGTTTCGCTGTTCCTGCCGCCGCTGTGGCGGACTCTGCGCCGGCTCCGCCGTTGAGTCTACCTTGAGCGTGGTACGACCGGTTGCGTCTTTATCCGTCAAAATCGGGGGCTTATGACCAAGCCCCCGTTTCCGTTTCCCCCGTCTGACTTGTTCGCACAGTTCGCTGCTGCCTTGCCGCCCCCGCCTGACTGGTTGCGCGAAGAGCTGCAAAACCGCCTCGTGCTCTTTCTGAACCACGTGCTGATGCAGGAGCCCCAGGCCATGGAGCGGTTGCGGCGGCAAAAAGGCAAGGTGCTGCAGGCGCACTGGGGGCGCCTGTCGCTCAGCCTGCACGCCACTCCTGCCGGTCTGTTGGCCACCACCTCCGGAGACCCCACGCCGGACTTGCGCGTCACGCTCAACGAAGCGTCGCCTGTGGCGCTGGCCCAGACGCTGACCTCGGGCGAGAAACCCGCGGTGGACATCCAGGGAGATGTTCAATTCGCGGCCGACATCGCCTGGCTGGTCGACAACATCCGCTGGGATGTGGAGGAAGACCTGTCCCGCTTCGTCGGTGATGCGGCTGCACATACCTTGGTTGACGGGGCCAAGGCCGCACTCACCCGCCTGCGAGCCTTTGCCGCCGGGGCCGCCAGCCAGGCCCAGGACCTGCGCGCCAAGGTCGGCGCCTGGACGCCAGGAGGCAGAGCCGATGCCGGGCCCACTGCCGAATCCGATGACAGCGGGGTCGGCCAGTGATCACGCGATTCTTCCGAGGGGTGTTCATCGTCTGGGTCGTGTTCCGCTATGGGCTCGACGAACTCGTGCTGTCCGGCTTTCGCAACCCTGTGGTGCGGGCCGTGCGGGCCGTCATCACCGTCGGGCGCCGGCTCGACAGCCCGCGTGGCCAGCGTTTGCGTGAGGCCCTGGAGCGCCTGGGCCCGATATTCGTCAAGTTCGGCCAGGTCCTGTCCACCCGCCGTGACCTGATGCCCCTGGACATCGCCGAGGAACTGGCCAGGTTGCAGGACCGCGTGCCGCCCTTTCCCTCCGCAGTGGCGGTCTCGACCATTGAGCGTGCGTTCGGCAAAAAGCTGGATGAGGTCTTTGCCAGTTTCGATCAGGTGCCGGTGGCCAGTGCGTCCATTGCCCAGGTCCACTTCGCGGTGCTCCGGAACGGGCGGGAGGTGGCGGTCAAGGTGCTGCGCCCCGGCATGTTGCCCGTGATCGAGAAGGACCTGGGGCTCATGCGCATGATGGCCGGCTGGGTGGAGGCGCTGTCTGCCGACGGTCGCCGCCTGAAGCCGCGCGAGGTGGTGGCCGAGTTCGACAAGTACCTGCACGACGAGCTGGATCTTATGCGCGAGGCCTCCAACGCCACGCAACTGCGCCGCAACATGGAAGATCTGCAGCTCGTGCTGATCCCGGAAATGGTCTGGGACCATTGCCGCACCGATGTGCTGGTGATGCAGCGCATGAAGGGCCTGCCCATCAACCAGGTGGAACGGCTGCGCGCCGCCGGGGTGGACATTCCCAAACTCGCGCGCGACGGCGTGACCATCTTTTTCACCCAGGTGTTCCGCGACGGCTTCTTCCACGCCGACATGCACCCCGGCAACATCCAAGTCAGTGTCGAGCCCGAGACGTTCGGCCGCTACATCTCGCTGGATTTCGGCATCGTCGGCACCCTCACCCAGTTCGACAAGGAATACCTGGCGCAGAACTTCACGGCCTTCTTTCGACGCGACTACAAGCGGGTGGCCGAATTGCACATCGAAAGCGGTTGGGTGCCGCCTGACACCCGGGTCGATGAACTCGAGGCCGCCATCCGTGCGGTGTGCGAACCCTACTTCGATCGCCCGCTCAAGGACATTTCACTCGGTCTGGTGCTGATGCGTCTGTTCCAGACCTCGCGCCGCTTCCATGTCGAGATCCAGCCCCAGCTCGTGCTGCTGCAGAAGACGCTGCTCAACATCGAAGGCCTGGGCCGCGAACTCGATCCCGATCTGGACCTCTGGAGCACCGCCAAGCCCTTCCTGGAAAAGTGGATGCTGGAGCAGGTGGGGCCCAAAAAGTTCTGGAACCAGCTCAAGGCCGAAGCGCCGCTCTACGCCAAGCTGCTGCCTGAGCTGCCCAGATTGCTGCACGACTACCTGCGTCAGCGCCCGACCGATCTGCGCCGGGAGGTGCAGGAGCTGGTGCGCGAGCAGCGCCGCACCAATCGGCTGCTGCAGGGCATCATCTATGGCGGGATCGGGTTTGTGCTGGGCTTGCTGGCGATGCAGCTGTACGTCCGCATGAGCTTGTGGTGATCGGGTGGCGCCAACTATAATGGCAGGTTGACTTCCTTTTTCAGATCCTCCCGGTTTGCACAGGTAATCATCATGCCCATCTATGCGTACAAGTGTGAGTCCTGCGGACATGCCAAGGACGTTCTGCAAAAAATCGCCGACGATCCGCTGACCGAATGCCCTGCTTGCGGGGCGTCCAGCTTCCGCAAGCAACTGACCGCTGCCGGTTTCCAGCTGAAGGGCTCGGGTTGGTACGTCACCGACTTTCGCAACAACAGCGGTGGCGTCGGGTCTGCGGCGTCGGCAGCGGGTGCGGCGGCTGGGGCCACTGCCACGGCCGCCGAAGCGACGACTGGCAGCAGCGGCGACAGCGGCGCCTCGGCCACGCCTTGTGGCAGTGCCTGCGCCTGCCACTGAATCCACTTCACACGGCTGCCGCGTCAGGGTGGTGGCTGAACTTCACACCCCCTGGCCGGCGGAGGCGCGCCGGTCCTTACTCGAAAGCAATGTGTATGGCGATGCGTAGCGAATATTGCGGTCTGGTGACCGAGGCCCACATGGGGCAGAGCGTGACTCTGTGCGGCTGGGTGAACCGCCGCCGCGACCACGGCGGGGTGATCTTCGTCGACTTGCGCGACCGTGAAGGCTACGTCCAAGTGGTGTGCGACCCCGACCGCCCCGAGATGTTCAAGACCGCCGAGGGCCTGCGCAACGAGTTCTGCGTCCAGGTCAAGGGTGTGGTGCGTGCCCGCCCCGAAGGCACCACCAACGACAACATGAAGAGCGGCAAGATCGAGGTGCTGGCGCACGAGATCACCGTGCTCAACCCGTCGGTCACGCCGCCGTTCCAGCTGGACGACGAGCATCTCAGCGAGACCACCCGCCTGACGCACCGCGTGCTGGACCTGCGCCGCCCCTACATGCAGCGCAACCTGATGCTGCGCTACAAGGTGGCCATGGAGGTGCGCAAGTTCCTCGACGCCAACGGTTTCATCGACATCGAAACACCGATGCTCACCAAGAGCACCCCGGAAGGTGCGCGCGACTACCTCGTGCCCAGCCGCGTCCACGATGGCCACTTCTTCGCGTTGCCGCAGTCGCCCCAGCTGTTCAAGCAGTTGCTGATGGTGGCCGGCTACGACCGCTACTACCAGATCACCAAGTGCTTCCGTGACGAGGACCTGCGCGCCGACCGTCAGCCCGAGTTCACCCAGATCGACATCGAGACCTCCTTCCTCACGGAGGAGGACATCCGCGCCATGTTCCAGGGCATGATCAAGACCGTGTTCCAGAACACCCTGGGCGTGGACCTGGGCGAGTTCCCGGTGATGCCCTACGCCGAGGCCATGCACCGCTTCGGCTCCGACAAGCCTGACCTGCGCGTCAAGCTCGAATTCACCGAGCTGACCGACGTGATGGCCGACGTGGACTTCAAGGTGTTCAGCGCGCCGGCCCAGATGAAGAACGGCCGCGTGGTGGCCCTGCGCGTGCCGGGTGGCGCCGAGATGAGTCGTTCCGAGATCGACGCCTACACCGAGTTCGTCAAGATCTACGGTGCCAAGGGCCTGGCCTGGATCAAGGTCAACGACGCGGCCGCCGGCCGCGACGGGCTGCAGAGCCCCATCGTCAAGAACCTGCACGACGCCGCCATCGCCGCCATCCTGCAGCGCTCTGGCGCTCAGAACGGCGACATCCTGTTCTTCGGTGCCGACAAGGCCAAGGTCGTCAACGACGCCATCGGTGCCTTGCGCATCAAGATCGGTCACAGCGACTTTGCCCGCAAGAGCGGCATTTTCGAGGATCGCTGGGCGCCGCTGTGGGTGGTGGATTTCCCCATGTTCGAGTACGACGAGGACGAGGCCCGGTGGAACGCCGTGCACCACCCGTTCACCGCGCCCAAGGACGGGCACGAGGACTACATGGACACCGACCCCGGCAAGTGCGTGGCCAAGGCCTACGACATGGTGCTCAACGGCTGGGAGCTGGGTGGCGGCTCGGTGCGTATCCACCGTGCCGACGTGCAGAGCAAGGTGTTTTCCGCGCTGAAGATCGGCCCGGAAGAAGCGCAGGCCAAGTTCGGCTTCCTGCTCGACGCGCTGCAATACGGCGCGCCGCCGCATGGCGGCCTGGCCTTCGGTCTGGATCGCCTGATCACGCTCATGACCAAGGCCGAGTCCATCCGCGACGTGATCGCCTTCCCCAAGACGCAGCGTGCCCAGTGTCTGCTCACCCAGGCGCCCAGCATGGTGGACGAGAAACAGTTGCGGGAACTGCACATCCGTCTGCGGAACCCTGTCGCGGCACCGGCATCTGCCTGATATAGTGCTTACTCAACCGTAACGGGAGCCGACGATGACAGAAGCCCAACACCCGCCCAAAGACAAGCTGGTGGCCGACCTCAAGGCCGTGATGGCCGATGCCGAAGAGTTGCTGGCCGCCACCGCCAGCCAGACAGGCGAGCGGATGTCCGAGTTGCGTGAACGCATGCAGGAAAACCTGCGCAATGCCCGCCACAAGATGGGTGACCTGGAAGACGCGGTTCGGGTCAAGACCCGCGAAGTGGCCCGTGCCACGGATGATTACGTACATGAGCATCCTTGGAAATCCATCGGGCTGGCAGCCGGTGTCGGGCTGATCGTGGGGCTGCTGATCAGCCGCCGCTGACGCGCTGGCCGGCCCGGCGATGCCGCAGGACGAACGCACAGAGCCCTCGTCGCCACCGACCGAGTCGTTGCTGGCGGGCCTCAAGGGATGGCTGCATGACGGGTTGCAGCTCTTGCGCGTGCGCTTCGAATTGCTCGGTGTGGAAGCGCGCGAGCACGCGATGGGGGTCGTCGAGCTGATTGCCTGGGCCGTGGCGGCCGCAGTGCTGCTCTGTCTAGGACTCGGGTTTCTCGCGGTGCTGCTCACCGTGCTGTTCTGGGAATCGCACCGCGCGCTGGCCCTGGCCGTGTTCACGGCTGTCTTTGTCACGCTCGGTGTGGTGGCGCTGGTGATCGTGCGGCATCGGCTGCGCGAAACACGTCGCTGGTTTGAAGCCACCACGCAGGAGCTGGCCCGCGATGCCCAGCAGTTGCGGCCATGAGCCCACGGGAGGCTCTGTGGGTGCGGCGCGCCGAGCTGGTGCAGCGTTCCGGCCTCCTGCGCGAGCGGCTGGTGGTTCATGGCCGTGCACTGGGGCCCCTGTTTCAGGCGGCCGAGCAGGCTCGGCACACCGCGCACTGGATGCGTGCCCACCCCTGGGTCCCCCTGAGTGTGGTCGGTCTGCTGGTGTGGCGTCGGCCGCGCCGGTTGTGGCGCTGGGCCTGGAAGGGGTGGACGGCCTGGCGGCTGGTTTTGCGTGTTCGCCGGGCGTGGGAAGGCAGACGGGTGTGAGCACCCGCCCTGCAGTTGGGTCGGCGTCTGCCGATAGAATGGTTTTGCACTGCAACCGGGGTTGAGACGCACATGCTGGTGATCATCGGGTACATCGTCGCGCTGGGCTGCGTGTTCGGCGGCTACATCATTGCCGGCGGCAACATCGGCGTCATTCTGGTGGCCTTGCCGGTCGAAATGCTCATCATCATGGGTGGGGCCATGGGGGCGTTTGCTGTCAACAACCAGCCCAAGGTGCTCAAGAAGGCCGCCGGGGCCTTCGGTAAGGCACTCAAGAGCAGCAAGTACACCAAGGACCGGTACATGGAACTGCTGGCCATGCTCTACGAGATCCTGCAGAAGGCCCGCAAGGAGGGCCTGATGGCGATCGAGAGCGATGTCGAGAACCCCGAGGCCTCTCCCCTGTTCCAGAAGTACCCCACGGTCGGCTCGGACCACCATGTCATTGAATTCGTGACCGATTACCTGCGCATGATGGTCTCCGGCAACCTGAACGCCCATGAGATCGAGGCCTTGATGGACAGCGAGATCGACACCCATCACCAGGAGGAACATGCCGTGGTGGGGGCCTTCACCCGCCTGGCCGGCGCGCTGCCGGCGTTCGGCATCGTGGCGGCAGTGCTCGGCGTGATCAAGACCATGGGGGCGGTGGGCTCGCCGCCAGCTGTGCTGGGTGGCATGATCGGCTCGGCGCTGGTCGGTACCTTCCTCGGGATTTTCCTGGCCTATGCCATCGTGGAGCCGCTGGCCGGGCTGCTGGAACAGAAGATGGAAGAGGGCACGAAGGAACTCCAGTGCATCAAGACCACCTTGCTGGCCAGCATGCAGGGTTATGCACCCATGACGGCGATCGAGTTCGGGCGCAAGGTGTTGTACTCCACCGAGCGCCCCACCTTCTCGGAGCTTGAAGGTCACGTCAAGACCAAGAAATAACACAGGGCGTCGACGACCATGGCCGCTTCGGGCAAACCGCTGCAACCCATCATCATCAAGCGCGTCAAGAAGGGCGGGCATGGTGCGCACGGGGGAGCCTGGAAGATTGCCTACGCTGACTTCGTCACGGCCATGATGGCCTTCTTTCTGCTGATGTGGCTGCTGGGCTCCACCACGGAGGCGGACCGCAAGGGCATTTCCGACTATTTCAGCGCCCCGCTCATGGTCACCCTGTTCGGTGGGCCTGGCAGCGGGGCCAGTGACAGCATCCTGCCAGGCGGTGGCGACGATCTCACCCGCACCACGGGCCAGATGGCTCGCGGGGACGCCGAGCTGGCGGCCCGTGAGCTGGGGGCGCAGGTGATCCGGGAAGAAGCGATGCGGCTGGAGCGCCAGCGCATCGAAGGCCTGCGCGAGAAGATCGAAACCGTCATCAACAACAACTTGCGGCTGTCCGAATACCGCGACCAGATCCGCATGGAGATGGTGCAGGATGGGCTGAACATCCAGATCGTGGATGACCAGAACCGGGCGATGTTCGACGTGGGCAGCGCGCTGGTTCGGCCCTACATGCGCGACATCCTGCGCGAAATCGGCACCGCCCTCGCTGAGGTGGACAACCGCATTTCCCTGTCCGGGCACACGGATGCGACACCCTACGGCAGCGGGGCACGGGCATACAGCAACTGGGAACTGTCGGCCGATCGGGCCAACGCCACTCGGCGCGAACTCGTGGCTGCCGGCCTCCCCGACGACAAGCTCGCCCGCGTGGTCGGCATGGGTTCCAGCCAGCCCCTGCTGGCCGATCGTCCGTTCGACCCGGTGAACCGGCGCATCAGCATCCTGGTGCTCACCAGAGAGGCGGAGGAGCGCATGGCCCAAGGGTACCGGATCTCCTCCTCCACCGTCGGTGGCAACGGGGCGGTCCTGCCCACCCCCTCCAGCACCGAGTTGCCGCCGGGCGCGATCCCATTGCCGTTCCCCGTGGCGCCCCCTGGCGTTCCACGATGACCGCATCCACCAACACTGCCCTTACACTAAGAGCTCTCCCCACACGGAGCCACGTATGCCCGACTTGCGTTTTCTGATCGTTGACGACTTTTCCACCATGCGCCGCATCGTGCGCAACCTGCTCAAGGAAATCGGCCACGCCGATGCGGACGAGGCCGAGGACGGGGTGGTGGCGTTGCACAAGCTGCGCAACGGCAAGT
>JAUVXK010000149.1 GCA_030603635.1 Burkholderiales bacterium
GCAATCGGTGTGGCGCGGATGCCCACGCACGGGTCGTGCCGGCCCTTGGTGATGACCTCGGTCGGGTGGCCCTGGGTGTCGATCGTGTCGCGTGGCACCAGGATGGAACTGGTGGGCTTGATGGCGATGGAAACCTCCAGGTCCTGCCCGGTGCTGATGCCGCCCAGCACACCGCCGGCCTTGTTGCCCACGAAACCACCGGGGGTGAGCGAATCGCCGTGGGTGCTGCCTTTGTCGGCCACGCTGGCGAAACCGGCGCCGATCTCGACACCCTTGACCGCGTTCAGCCCCATCATGGCGTAGGCGATGTCGACGTCCAGCTTGTCGTAGAGCGGCTGGCCCAGGCCCACGGGCACGTTCTGTGCCGTCACGCGCAGGCGGGCACCGCAGGAGTCGCCGCTCTTGCGCAACTCGGCCATGTAGGCTTCGAGCGCCGAGACGTCGGCCACGGGTGCGAAGAAGGGGTTGTGGGGCACGTGGTCCCAGCTCTCGAAGGGAATGTTCACCTCGCCGATGGCGGTCATGCACCCACGGAAGGTGGTGCCGTACTTTTCCTTCAGCCACTTCTTGGCCACGGCCCCGGCCGCCACGGTGGGCGCCGTCAGGCGGGCCGAGGAGCGGCCACCGCCGCGCGGGTCGCGGATGCCGTATTTCTGCCAGTAGGTGTAGTCGGCGTGGCCCGGGCGGAAGGTCTGGACGATGTCGCCGTAGTCCTTGCTGCGCTGGTCGGTGTTCTGGATGAGCAGGCAGATGGGCGTGCCTGTGGTCTTGCCCTGGTACACGCCGCTGAGGATCTGCACCTGATCGGGCTCGTTGCGCTGGGTAACGAACTTGCTGGTGCCAGGGCGGCGACGGTCCAGGTCGCCCTGGATGTCGGCCTCGCTCAATGCCATGCCCGGCGGACAGCCGTCGATCACGCAGCCGATGGCCGGGCCGTGGGACTCACCGAAGTTGGTGACGCAAAACAGGGTGCCGAAGGTGTTGCCGCTCATGGAGAGGGATTATCCCAGAGCGGCCAGGCCCGGCCGGGTTCACGCCTTGGGCGCGGGTTCTTCTTCCTCGGGCCAGTCGCGGATGTAGGCCTTGAGCATCTTGTTTTCGAAGTTCTGGCTGTCCACCACGGCCTTGGCCACGTCGTAGAAGCTGATCACGCCCATGAGCATCTTGTTGTCCATGACCGGCATGTAGCGGGTGTGTTTTTCCAGCATCATGGGTCGGACCTGCTCCAGGTCGGTTTCCGAGGTGCAGCTCATGGGGTGGTCGTCCATGACGCTGCGCACCGTGCCGCTGCCCACGCCGCCGCCGTTCTTGGCGATGGTGTGCAGCACCTCGCGGAAGGTGAGCATGCCCACGAGATCGCCGTGTTCCATGACGGCCAGCGAGCCGATGTCGAACTGGGCCATGGTTTCCACGGCACGGACCAGGGATTCGTCGGGGGACACGGTGTAGAGCGTGCCACCTTTGACACGCAGGATGTCGCTGACCTTCATGGGTTCTCCTCTGTCGCCGGGGTGGCGAATACGGTTACCAATATAGCCCACAATTGCACCTGACAACACCAGAGGAGACACCATGTCCGGCCATGCCGATCCCGGCTTCGACACGCTTGCGCTGCACGCAGGCGCCGCCCCCGACCCCGCCACTGGCGCGCGCGCCGTGCCCATCCACCTGACCACGTCGTTCGTGTTCGAATCGAGCGACCACGCGGCGGCGCTCTTCAACCTGGAGCGATCCGGCCACGTCTACAGCCGCATCAGCAACCCCACCAACGCGGTGCTGGAGCAGCGCGTGGCGGCGCTGGAGGGCGGCATCGGCGGCATTGCGGTGGCCAGCGGCCAGGCGGCGCTGCACCTGAGCATCGCCACACTCATGGGCGCGGGCTCGCACATCGTGGCGTCCACCGCGCTGTACGGTGGCAGCCAGAACCTGCTGCACTACACGCTGCGGCGCTTCGGCATCGAGACCACCTTCGTCAAACCCGGCGACATCGACGGCTGGCGTGCCGCCATCCGTCCCAACACCCAACTGTTCTTTGGCGAGACCGTAGGCAACCCGGGGCTGGACGTGCTGGACATTCCCACCGTGGCGCAGATGGCCCACGAGAACGGCGTGCCGCTGCTGGTGGACTCCACCCTGACCACGCCCTGGCTCATGAAGCCGCTGGACCTGGGCGCTGACATCGTCTACCACTCGGCCACCAAGTTCCTGAGCGGCCACGGCACGGTGGTCGGCGGCATCGTGGTGGACGGCGGCAGCTTCGACTGGGAAAGGTCGGGCAAGTTCGCCGAACTCACCGCACCCTACGAGGGCTTCCACAACATGGTGTTCAGTGAGGAATCCACCGTGGGCGCCTTCATGCTGCGTGCACGCCGCGAGGGGCTGCGCGACTTCGGCGCCTGCATGAGCCCGCACACCGCGTGGCTGATCCTGCAGGGCATCGAAACCCTGCCTCTGCGCATGGCCCGCCACATGAGCAACACGGAAAAGGTGGTGCAGTTCCTGGCCAGCCACCCCTTCGTGAGCCGTGTGGGCCACCCGCTGCTGGAGTCCCACCCCAGCCACGCACTGGCGCAGAAGCTGCTGCCACGCGGTGCCGGCAGCGTGTTCAGCTTCGACATGAAAGGCAGCCGCGAACAGGGCAAGGCCTTCATCGAAACCCTCAAGATCTTCAGCCATCTGGCCAACGTGGGCGACTGCCGCAGCCTGGTCATCCACCCCGCCAGCACCACCCATTTCCGCATGACCGACGAGGCCCTGGCGAGCGCCGGCATTGGCCCGGGCACCATCCGCCTGTCCATCGGGCTGGAAGACCCGGACGACCTGATCGACGACCTGAAGCGGGCGCTCAAGGCCGCAGAAAAGGCAGGGGCCTGACCATGATCATCGACGCTCAAGGCACCCCACTCTACGCTTACACCGGCGGCAAACCCTTCGACCCGGCCAAGCCCACGGTCGTGTTCATCCATGGTGTGCTCAACGACCACAGCGTGTGGATCCTGCAGAGCCGCTACCTGGCCCATCACGGCTGGAACGTGCTGGCCATCGATCAGCCCGGCCACGGCAAGAGCGGCGGCGAAGCCCCTGCCACCGTGCAGGACGCTTCCCGCGCCGTGCTGGGCCTGCTCGACGCGCTGAAGATCGAGAAAGCCGCGCTGGTGGGCCACAGCTTCGGCTCGCTGATCGCGCTGCAGACCGCGGCCGACGCGCCCGAGCGCGTGAGTCACCTGGTGATGGTGGGCACCGCCTACCCCATGAAGGTGTCCCCCGCGCTGCTGGACAGCTCGCTCAACCAGCCCATGAAGGCCATCGACATGGTCAACGTGTTCAGCCACTCCACCCTGGCGCCGCCGCCTTCGGCCCTGGGGCCCGGCACTTGGCTGCACGGAGGCTCCAAGGCGTTGATGCGCCGAGTGCTGGCCAGCAACCCCAAGGTCAATGTGTTCCACCGGGGCTTCGTGGCCTGCGACCGTTACGACCTGGGCGAGCAGGCCATGGACCGGGTGCAGTGCCCGACGCTGTTCATTCTGGGCACACACGACCAGATGACCCCCCCGAAAGCCGCCAAGGCCTTGATTAGCCGTGCCAAACACGGCCAGACCGTGCTGCTGCGCGCCGGCCACTCCCTCATGACCGAAGACCCCGACGGCGTCCTCATGGCGCTGCTGCGCTTCCTCAAACCCTGAGACCATGCCCGATACCCTCCTTCCCATCAGCGCTGCGGCCATCACGCCGCCCATGTCGGCCGAGCGGGCGCAGGCCATTGCCACCGATTTCGACCTGCGCCGCCTGCCGCAGGACTTCCTCGACAACCCCTTCCCCGTCTACACCGCCTTGCGGGAGCGTGAACCCATCCGCCAGATGCCCGATGGCAGCTGGTTCCTCACGCGCTACGCCGATCTGGTGGCGGTGTACCGGGATGCCGCCACCTTCAGTTCCGACAAGCAGGTGGAGTTCGCCCCCAAGTACGGGAAAGACTCCCCGCTGTACGAGCACCACACCCACAGCCTGGTGTTCAACGACCCGCCGCTGCACACCCGGGTGCGCAAGCTCATCATGGGCGCCCTCACCCGCCGCGCCATTGCCGACATGGAGCCCGGCTTGGTGCGCCTGGTGGACAGCCTGCTCGACCGCATCGAGGCCCAGGGCGGTGGCGACCTGATCGAAGACTTCGCCAGCGCCATTCCGGTGGAGATCATCGGCAACCTGCTGGGCGTGCCGCACGACGAGCGCGAACCGCTGCGCGGCTGGTCCCTGGCGATTCTGGGTGCGCTTGAACCGGTGCTCACTCCCGAGCAGGAAGCCCTGGGCAACCGCAGCGTGCAGGAAATGCTGGACTACCTGCGCGGCCTGGTGGTGCACCGCCGCCAGCACCCCGGCGACCCCGAGCACGACGTGCTCACCCGCCTGATCCAGGGCGAGAGCAGCGGCGACAAGCTCAGCGAGGTCGAGCTCCTGCAGAACTGCATCTTCCTGCTCAACGCCGGGCATGAGACCACCACGAACCTGATCGGCAATGCACTGGTCAGCCTGCAGGAGTGGCCCGATCAGAAAGCCTGGCTGCAACAGCGCCTGCACGAGCAACGTGACGACGCCGAAGCCCAGGAACAGACCCTCGCAGTGGCGGTGGACGAGTTCCTGCGGTTTGAATCGTCGAACCAGCTGGGCAACCGGCGGGCCCTCAAACCCTGCGAGGTGGGGGGCGTTTCCCTGCCCGAGGGAGCGCTGGTCACACTGTGCATCGGCGCCGCCAATCGCGACCCGGCCCAGTTCGAGCACCCCGAGGTGCTGGACCTGGCACGCCAGAACAACAAGCATCTGGCCTTCGGCTTCGGGGTGCACCAGTGCGCCGGCCTGAGCCTGGCACGGCTCGAAGGGCGGATCGCCATCGGCCGGTTTCTGCGCCGCTTCCCCGACTACGCGCTCACCGCAGCGCCGACCCGGGGCGTGCGGGCGCGATGTCGGGGTTTTCGGGCGGCACCGTTCCGCACGTGTCACCCCCGGCCTGTGGGTGTAACGCGATGTGGTAGCGCTGTGACACGGGCGGGCCTCATGCCCTTCCGTCGTTGCAGAACATGC
>JAUVXK010000015.1 GCA_030603635.1 Burkholderiales bacterium
GGAACAAAAAAAGGCTCCGCAGAGCCTTTGGATGCACGGGGGTCACGCGGACGCTCAGACGCGCTTGCGGTATTCGCCGGTGCGGGTGTCGATTTCGATGCGGTCACCCTGGTCCACGAACAGGGGCACGGCCACTTCGAAGCCAGTGGCGATCTTGGCCGGCTTCATGACCTTGCCAGAGGTGTCGCCCTTGACGGCAGGTTCCGTCCAGGTCACTTCACGCTCCACGCTGGTGGGCAGTTCGACGGAGATGGCCTTGCCGTCGTAGAACACCACTTCGGCGGCCATGCCGTCTTCCAGGTAGTTGATGGCGTCGCCCATGTTGCCGGCTTCCACTTCGTACTGGTTGTACTCGGTGTCCATCCACACGTACATCGGGTCGGCGAAGTAGGAGTAGGTGCACTCTTTCTTGTCGAGGATGACGTTGTCGATCTTGTCGTCGGCCTTGAACACCACTTCGGTGCCCATGTTGCTCAGCAGGGCCTTGAGCTTCATGCGCACGGTGGCTGCGCCACGGCCGCCACGGGCGTATTCGGTTTTCAGGACGATCATCGGGTCCTTGCCGTGCATGATGACGTTGCCGGCGCGGATTTCTTGGGCGATTTTCATGGTGTTTCCAGGAAGTAGTGCCGCTCTGGCGGGGGCGAGGCCTCAGCGCGCGGCGGTGGGCGAGCGTGTCGCAAAACCTCTGATTTTAACGTTTTTCCATGACGAAGCCCAAGAGCTGCGTCGCCAGATCTTCCTGTTCAAGGAGGCGGGCGCGGGCGCGTTGGGTTGCGCTGGCCCATTCCCGCAGCCGTGCGGGGGACAGGTCGGGGGGCGGATGGCCGCCCATGCCGTTCCAGAACCGGTGGAGGTCGCTCAGGTCGGCGGGGGCGTCCAGCCAGTCCAGAAAGGCGTCGAGCTTGTCGTGGTGGGCGTTGTCGTCCTGCGGATAGATCTGCCAGACGAAGGCCTGACCCGCCCAGAGCGCGCGCACCAGCGAGTCCTCGCCGCGCACGAAGTTGAGATCGCAGGCCCAGAGCATCTCGTCGAAGCCGGTCTGGTCCACCAGGGGGCGGCGCACCCAGTAGGGGGGCGATGGGCGTTGCCCCAGCCAGTGCTGGACGGCGACATCGGCCCGGCCGGGGGTGATGAGCAAGGCGGTATCGGTGTTGCCGTGCAGCGTGTCCAACAGCCAGGGGAGGGCAGGGGGCTCGTAGCAGAACAGGCTGATCCGGGTTGGGGTGGTGGCGGGTGCTGCCGAGTTTCGCCATGCCTGGCGGTCAAAGGCCGCCTGTCGCGCAGGCAGATCGCTTTCCCGCAACAGGCCGCCGGTGGCAGATGTGAACCCGGGGTAGAAGAACCAGCGTGTCCAGCCCTGTGCCGGACCGCTCATGAGCGGTGAGGGCAGGCGGTGCATGCGTTCCACGTAGGGTTCGGCGCTCAGGTATTCCAGGTTCACCCACACGGGGGCTTGGCCGTTCGGCCACAACGCACGCTGCTGAGAGATGAATACTTCAGGTGGTTCGCAGCCGAAGGCCTCCGCCCACACGTCGGAACGCGGCAGTTGGGCGTAACGCTCATGGGACCATTGCGGCTCCCATTTCAAGATCCGTATGGCTGGCCAATGGCCCTCCAGGGCCCCGGGTGCCATCCATGGCAACGCGTCGGTCTGGTCCATCCACAGCCGCACCTGCTGGCCCCGGTGGGCGAGTTCGCGGCACAGGCGCCAGCACACGCCCACGTCACCGAGGTTGTCGATGACGCGGCAGAAGATGTCCCAGCGCAAAGGCGGCGCAACGTTTGGCATGGGCGGAATTGTCGCTGGCCTGGTGCCACAATGGCGATCGATCATGACGAGTCCGCACTCCGAAGACCTGCTCAAGGCAGTGGCTGCCCTGCCTTCCCTGCCGGGCGTCTACCGCTATTTCGATGCCCAGGGCCTGTTGCTGTACGTGGGCAAGGCGCGCGACCTGAAACGCCGCGTGTCCAGCTACTTCAGCCGCAGCCACGATGGCACGCGCATTGGCCACATGGTCAGCAAGATCGCGCGCATGGAAACCACGGTCGTGCGGTCCGAGGCCGAGGCGCTGCTGCTGGAAAACAACCTCATCAAGACGCAACAGCCTCGCTTCAACATTCTGTTTCGCGACGACAAGAGCTACCCTTACCTGAAGCTCAGCGCCAGCAGCTGGACGCCCGCCGTCGCCGAGAGCCCGGACGGCGCCAGTGGCACACCGCGACCCGAACACTACCCCCGCGTGTCCTACTACCGTGGGGCGGTGGACAAGCGCCACCAGTACTTCGGCCCCTACCCCAACGCCTGGGCGGTGAAGGAAACCATCCAGCTGATCCAGAAGGTGTTCCGGCTGCGCACCTGTGAAGACACGGTGTTCAACCACCGCACGCGCCCCTGCCTGCTGTACCAGATCAAGCGCTGTACGGGCCCTTGCGTGGGCTTTGTGAGCCCGGCTGACTATGCCGCCGACGTGCGCAGCGCGAGTGCCTTCCTGCGCGGCGAAACGCAGACCGTGCTTGACGCGCTTGAGCGTCGCATGCTGGCCCACGCCGAGCAACTGGCCTTCGAGCAGGCGGCCGAGGTGCGCAACCAGATCACGGCGCTTTCCAAGGTGCTGCACCAGCAGGCCATGGAGAGCACCAGCGACCAGGATGTGGACATCCTGGCCGTGAAGGTGCAGGGTGGGCGGGCCTGCGTGAACCTGGCCATGGTGCGTGGTGGCCGGCACCTCGGCGACCGGCCGTACTTTCCGGCACATGTGGAAGAGGGCGCGGTGATCGCTGCGCTGGACGAAGAGCCCATTGAGCAGACGGATGCATGCCGCAACGGCCCGCTTTCGGTGGAGCAGCGAGTGCTGGAGGCCTTCATGGCCCAGCACTACACCGGGGTGCCTCCGCCCCCTGTGTTGGTGCTGGGTGCCCCGGTGGACGAGCACCTGATCGAACTGTTGACCGAGCAGAGCGGCATCCGTCTGCACACGGTGTTCAACCCGCGCGAGCACCGCCGGGTCTGGCTGGACATGGCCCAGAAGAACGCCGACCTCCAACTGGCGCGCCTGCTGGCCGAAGAGGGCTCGCAGCAGGCGCGCACCCGCGCCCTGGCGCAGGCGCTGGATCTGCCGGAAGATGCGCTGGAGCAGTTGCGCATCGAATGTTTCGACATCTCCCACACCGCTGGCGAATCCACCGTGGCCTCGTGCGTGGTGTTCGAAGGCCACAAGATGCAAAGCGCCCAGTACCGGCGCTACAACATCGACAGCATTACCCCCGGCGACGATTACGCCGCCATGCGTCAGGTGCTGCAGCGGCGCTACGGCAAGCTGGCCCAGGCGCTGCGCGAGGACGCATCCAGCCAGTCCGGCCTGCACCGCCTGCCCGACATCGTGCTCATCGACGGCGGCAAGGGTCAGGTGGGCGTGGCGCGGGAGGTGTTCGAATCGCTCGGGCTGGACCTGGGCCGGCTGGTCGGCGTGGAAAAAGGGGAGGGCCGCAAGGTGGGGTTGGAGGAACTGGTGTTCGCCGATGGCCGCGAGAAGATCTACCTGGGGGCGGATTCGGCGGCCCTGATGCTGGTGGCCCAGATCCGCGACGAGGCGCACCGCTTCGCCATCACCGGGATGCGGGCCCAGCGCGCCAAGACCCGTACCGGCGGCAGCAGGCTGGAAGATATCCCCGGCGTGGGCCCCAAGAAACGCGCCCGCCTGTTGCAGCGTTTCGGTGGCGTGCGCGGAGTCGAGGCCGCGAGTGTGGAAGACCTGACCACGGTCGACGGCATCTCCTCTGAGCTCGCGCAAGCCATCTACCGCGCCCTGCACTGATTACCCCGCATAATCACGGCCATGTTCTTCAATCTGCCAACGCTGTTCACGTGGGCGCGCATCGTCGCCATCCCCCTCATCGTGGCGGTGTTCTACTGGCCTGGCCTGACCGAGTCCACGCAAAACCTGATCGCCACCGTGCTGTTCGTGGCATTTGCGCTCACGGACTGGGCCGACGGATACCTGGCACGCAAGCTGAACCAGACTTCGTCGTTCGGGGCGTTCCTGGACCCGGTGGCCGACAAGTTTCTGGTCTGCGCCTGTGTGCTGGTGCTGGTGCATCTGGATCGGGCCGACGTGTTCGTGGCGCTCATCATCATCGGCCGGGAGATTGCCATTTCCGCCCTGCGCGAGTGGATGGCCATGATCGGTGCCAACAAGAGCGTGGCAGTGCACATGGTGGGCAAGCTCAAGACCACGGTGCAGATGGTCGCCATTCCTTTCCTCTTGTATGACGGTCGCGTGCTGGGCCTGATCGACACCCGATTCTGGGGCACGCTGCTCATCTGGGCGGCTGCGGTGCTCACCGTCTGGTCCATGGTGTACTACCTGCAGAAGGCCTTGCCCGAAATTCGGGCCAAGGCGCGCTGACCCGGGGTTGACGATCATGGTCGGAAACGCCGGAGACAAGTCGTGGCTGCGCGCCATGCCCTGGGTGTTCGTGCTGATCTGGAGCACGGGCTTCATCGTGGCGCGCTACGGCATGCCGCATGCCCCGCCCATGACCTTCCTGGCCTGGCGCTATGCGCTGTCCATCCTGTGCTTCCTGCCGTGGATCTGGCTGGCCAAGGTGGCCTGGCCCAAGGATCGTGACCAGTGGCTGCATCTGGCGGTGCTGGGTGTGCTCATGCACGCGGGCTATCTGGGTGGTGTGTGGGCGGCGGTAAAGGCCGGCATGGGGTCAGGCCTGTCGGCACTGGTGGTGGGCTTGCAACCCGTGCTCACGGCCGTGTGGCTCTCGGCCACAGGCGGCGCCGTGACGCGCCGGCAGTGGATGGGCCTCACCCTGGGCTTCACCGGGCTGGTGCTGGTGGTGTCGCGCAAGTTCGGTGCCGGCAGCGAAGGCGACACCGCCACCTGGGTCAACCTGTCGTTCGCGGTGATGGCACTGTTCAGCATCACCGTGGGCACGCTCTACCAGAAGCGCTTCGTCAAGCCCTGCGACGTGCGCAGCGCCAACACCGTGCAGCTCATGGCCGCCTTTGCCGTGACCCTGCCGCTGGCCCTGCTCGAAACCGAGGGCATGAACTGGAACGGCGAACTGATGGGGGCCATGGCCTGGTCGGTGCTGGGCCTCACGCTGGGTGGCAGTTCGCTGCTCTACATGCTCATTCAACGCGGGGCGGCGGCTTCGGTCAGCAGCCTCATGTACCTGGTGCCGCCGTGCACCGCTCTCATTGCCTGGTTCCTGTTCAGCGAGCCCATCACGGTCGTCACCATCGCCGGCATGGCGCTCACGGCGCTGGGGGTCAGCCTGGTGGTTCGGCCAGCCAAAGCCTGAATGCGTTCATTCTCTTGCACACCTTATGAAAACTCATCGCATTGCCGTGATTGCCGGTGACGGCATTGGCCAGGAAGTCATGCCCGAAGGGCTGCGCGTGCTGGAGGCCGTGGCCTCGAAGTTCGACATCGGCCTGCAGTTCGACCACTTCGATTTTTCGAGCTGGGCCTACTACGAGAAGCACGGCCAGATGCTGCCCGACGACTGGAAGGACCAGATCGGCGGACACGACGCCATCTACTTCGGCGCCGTGGGCTGGCCCGAGAAAATTCCGGACCACATCTCACTGTGGGGTTCCCTGCTGCTGTTCCGGCGCGAATTCGACCAGTACGTCAACCTGCGGCCGGCCCGGCTCATGCCCGGCGTGATCGCGCCGGTGGTGCGGCGTGATGGCAGTCCGCGCCAGCCCGGCGAGATCGACATGATGATCGTGCGCGAAAACACCGAAGGGGAGTACTCCAGCATCGGCGGCCGCATGTATCCTGGGACCGAGCGCGAGATCGTGATGCAGGAAACGGTGATGAGCCGCCACGGCGTGGACCGTGTGCTGAAATTCGCCTTTGAACTGGCCCAAAGCCGCCCCAAGAAGCACCTGACCAGCGCCACCAAGAGCAACGGCATTGCCATCACCATGCCCTACTGGGACGAGCGCGTGGCCGAGATGGCCAAGGCCTACCCCGAGGTGTTCGTGGACAAGTTCCACATCGACATTCTCACCGCCCACTTTGTGCAGCGCCCCGACCACTTCGACGTGGTGGTGGCCAGCAACCTGTTCGGTGACATCCTGTCCGATCTGGGACCCGCCTGCACGGGCACCATCGGCATTGCGCCAAGTGCCAACCTCAATCCCACGCGGCAGCACCCCTCTCTGTTCGAACCGGTGCACGGTTCGGCGCCGGATATCGCGGGCAAGGGGATTGCCAATCCCATCGGCCAGATCTGGTGCGGCGCGATGATGCTGGACTTTCTGGGCCATCGTGACGCACACGACGCCGTGCTGCGGGCCATCGAGGCGGTGCTGGAGCCCGGCAGTGGCGGCCCCCGCACACCGGATCTGGGCGGCAGGGCCACCACGGGTGATGTGGGACGCGCCGTCGCTGGTATGATCCAAGCTACACCACCGGTTGCAACACAGAGGGGAATCCATGAACAAGGCTGAACTCGTCGAGCACATCGCCAGCAGCGCCGATTTGTCCAAAGCGGCGGCGGCGCGCGCCTTGGAAGCCACCATCCAGGCCATCAGCACCACCCTGAAGAAAGGCGGCACCGTGTCGCTGGTCGGGTTCGGTTCCTTCTCGGTCGCCAAGCGCGCGGCTCGCACGGGTCGCAATCCCCGCACGGGCGCTGCCATCAAGATCAAAGCGGCTAAAATTCCTAAGTTTCGTCCTGGCAAGGCGTTGAAAGACGCCATCAAGTAACGGTTTTCCGGTTTCGGTGGGGTGCTTAGCTCAGTTGGTAGAGCGGCGCCCTTACAAGGCGTAGGTCGGCGGTTCGACCCCGTCAGCACCCACCACAAAAACCTAATTGAATCAAGAAATTAGAAGAATTTGGACCCCTCGTTTTGCAAGGGGCATCCATTCTTGAGTCGCGATGATCCACTTCATTGACTTGCAGGCCCCTCAACAAAGCTGTCGGTATGGATGTCTTTGGGACTTGCTCCACAGGAGAGGGCGGTTTGTCTGACGGCTTCCACCATACCCGGAGAACCGCAGATGTAGATGATGTGGTTATTCAGGTCATTGAAGCGGCAGGCCAGCGCTTCATCGGCTCTGCCCACAAAGTAGCTGTTTCCATGGCTTGTTGTGGGTACAGTGTTCACTGCAGGCACGAACTGGAAGTCAGGCCAGAACTTCTGCCATTTTTCAACAGCTGACTGCATGTAGAGACCTGAAGGGTCACGCGCCCCCCATATCAATGCCAGCTGTCTTTGTGCTTTCTTTTTGAGCAGTCCATCGAGAATGGATTTGACGGGTGCAAAGCCTGTGCCACCCGCCACGAAAACCACGGGTCTGTTGTCTTGTTCATCTAGATCCACATGGCCATAGGGCAGTTCGATGTCCAGTGTGTCTCCTGGTTTGAGAGTTGAAACCCTGCTGCTGAAATATCCCCCTGGTACATGACGAATATGCAGGGTTACGCCGTCACTTTCATGCGGAGCGTTGGCCATGGAATAGCTCCGGGAACTGCCATCTTCCATGCGGATGAGTAGATACTGCCCTGCACGGAATTTGATCTTTTTGCCAGCGGGTAGCCTCAGTTGCAGCACCGATACATCTGGTGCGGCCAGTTCATTGCGGTAAACCCTGGCGGTGAAGGTTTTGGGGGCACCGTCTTCTGAGCGTTTCCAGCTGGTCGGCTGTATGACCAGGTCGGTGGATGGCTCGCATCCACAGAAAAGAACCTGTCCTTCAGCACAATTGTCGTGGCGGAAGGGGAGTGAGCCATGCGGCTGGATGTTGCCCTCGGTTACGCTGCCGGCACAATTGCCACAGATGCCTTTGCGGCAGGAATAGGGCAGTGAGATGCCAGATTTGAGGGCTGCATCAAGGATGGTCTGTCCAGGTTGACAGACAAAGCTGATGTCCGTGCCTTGAAGTTTGATCTGAAAGCTCATGTGAATATGGTCTGGTTTCCCATTAGCAGTGCCACGGTTCGTAGAACGGCTGTTGGTTCTGCAATCCCCTTGCCTGCAATGTCCATGGCGCTTCCATGACCTACACTCGACAACAGGACATCAGCTCCAATGGAAAGGGCGCTGGCCGCTTTGGGCGACAGCAGTTTGACGGGGATATGCCCCTGGTCATGAAAGATGGCCACGTACAGGTCATGCCTGCGGTCTGCCAGGGCAACGTCTGCACCCATGGGGCCGTCGATGTGGAGGCCATACTCCCGCAGTGTCTTGGCTGCCGGGACGGTGATGTTTTCGTCTTCTGTGCCAAAGAGGGTTCCCTCCGAGGCATGGGGGTTGATGCCAAACAGGGCCACCGAGGGTGTTTCGATGCCCAGCCGCTGACAGCCACGTATGCCTGCCTGTGTGGCTTTGATAACCAGTTCCGGTGTAATCCGGTTTAGGGCGTTCTGGACACTTTCATGCAAGGTGGTGTGAACTATCCTCAGGCCACCTCCAACCAGCATCATGAAGACTTCGTTCTCACTGACGTTGCAGACTCTGGCGACCAGGGATGGGTAGCCGCTGAATGGAATGCCTGCCCTGTGTATAGCGGTTTCATGGTGGGGGCAGGCCACCACTGCATCGAACATACCTTGACGGCAGGCATGGATGGCTGCGGTGGCCGACTCCACAGTGGAAAGACCGGCGTCCGCGTCAATTACCCCTGGTTTGAGCTTTCCTGGCAAAGTGCCAGCTTCGACGTGACTGACTTTTCCCAGAAGGTCTTGCAGTCCGCAGATGTTGGCAGCGTGCTCCAGTGCCTGAGCCGGGCCGAACAAGGTGATGTTGGACCTTTGTGGCTCAGGCAGGGCGCTCATGGCTTTCAGGGCAATTTCTGGCCCAATGCCATGAGGATCGCCCAAAGCCAGTGCTATGCGTCGGCTGACAGGTGTATTCACAGTGGGAGGACCAGCAGGGTATCTACCACTGAGCTGTCACAAACGGCAATGCGCTCGGACAGCAGGAGTTGTCCGTCCTGCCTGATGAACCGGTCCAGATACACCCCGGTCGCGAAAACGTCGGTTTCGCCGGTGTGCATGATCCTAGCCACCATGAAAGGGGTCCGTGCTTGCGCCGTGCTGTCCGAGGCTTCTGTGATCAGGGGAATGCCGATCAGGTGGCGGTAGGTGTGCCTTTCGTAGATATTGGCTTCCCGAAGGGCGGAAACTCGGTCTGTCAGCATGTCCCGCGTATCCGCCCAAACCAGCCCTGCTGCCAGTCCCGCGCGATAGTTCTCGATGCTGGTCACCCGGTAGTTACACTCGGCTGTGAAGAAGCTGGGCCACCGCTCCAGATCATCGCTGTCAATTGCATCGGCGTAGGCGGCATTGAAGACCGCGATTTGAAGGAGGTCAATCATGGGCTGCCTCCATGTGATGGCGGTAAGCTTTCCAGAAACCACGAATTGAAGTTTCCGTGGCCCGGCCTTCACTGGAGCCAACGGCATCTCCGCCCATCTCGACCACGGCATCCAGGTCGCTGGCGCCGGCTATGCCACGCTGGACAAAACCGCCGACAGCACCGTCTTCCATGGAAATGAACCCAGCCGGCCCGACCAGATTCAACTGTTTCAGCCTGATCTTGCGTTGTTCGTGGGTGTCATCGGCATAACCCAAATAGGTCCAGTTCAGCTCGCTCTTCTCGATGCCTTTGGGTAGAAGTTGACGTATGGCTATGCAGTTTTGGATTTGCTGAACCACCAGACCGGGGAACACGGAGAGGATTTGCAGGGTGATGCCATCGTCGTACTCATGAAAGCCAGACAGCAGACTGGGATCTTTGAGGCGGTACCTTTCATTGTCAGATCGCAGAGCCTGTTCTTTGTATGAGTCGTCTTTGGCTGCAGGATCAATCATGGAGTAGCTGACATGGTGCCCTCCCGAACTGTCGACGATCACGCCGCCTTTCTGGGACAAGCGGTTGATTTCAAAGGTGGTAAAGAAGGTATGCAGCAGACTGGCGTGATAGCTGTCCTTCACATTTTCAAAGTAAAGCTTCCAGTTGTTGGGCAGTGCCTGGGTAAAGCGACCTATGACTTCCACTGGTTTGTGCAGTACTCGCTCTATGCGGGCTGCAATTTCTTCACCTAGGTACTCCTCGATGTCGGGGACATCGTCAGAGAAACTGCCAAAAACCAGCCCACAGAAGGTAGTTGTCCTCAACCTTCGAGGGCTGTGCTCTTCCTTGCAGAAGGTGGGAGGCATTCCTCCTTGTCCTTTGACGCCCTGCTCAAAAGCCACGCCGGTCAGCTCTCCCTGGAGGTTGTAGCTCCATGCGTGGTAGACACACTGAAAGCTTTCCACCTTTCCGGTCTTCTCCAGCGCGATCAACGCGCCCCGGTGGGCGCAGCGGTTTTCAAAAGCGTAGATTTCTTCATCTTCACCGCGAACCACCACCACTGGGGTTTCCCCAACAAAGGTGGTGCGGTAACTGCCAGTTTCTGGCAGTTCGACTTCCAGACAGAGGTAGTTCCAGACTGCACCTCTGAAGATGCGTTCCTGCTCTTGCTGGTGGGTGAGGCTGTCCCCGTAGATCGCGTAAGGAATGCGAGTGTTGTCTCGCCGCTTCCATTGAATGGTCTGCGTTTGCATGTTTGGCCTTATTCCAATGTCACCTTGGCTGTTTGAATAACTTTTTTCCATTTTTCAGACTCGGCTCTGATGAACTGTCCAGTGCGCTCTGGCGACCAGCCCGCTGGTTCAGTGCCCTGTTCTTCAAACCGTTGTCTTACCTCGGGGGAAGACAGGGCTTCGGCAATCTGGGACTGAAGCCTTGCTGCCGCTGCAGCAGGTGTTCCGGGAGGCGCTACAACCGAGAAGAAGGTTACGGCCTGCATGTTGGGCAGGCCCTGTTCGGCAAAAGTGGGAATGTCGGGCAGGATTTTGGACCTTTTCTCACCTGCGACAGCAAAGATGCGGATGCTGTTGGAGTTGTGATGGGGCGCAGACGAGCTGATGTTGTCGAAAAAGACGTCCACGTTTCCAGCAATCAGGTCCACCAGTGCGGGTGCTGTGCCCCTGTATGGAATATGGATCATTTCAGTGCCTGTGAGCTGCATGAACAGGGCCGCAGTCAGGTGGGAGGTGGAGCCGTTACCCTGCGATGCCACACTGACTTTGCCTGGATTGGCTTTCAGGTAGGCAATGAGTTCCTGCAGGTTCTTGACCGGCAGCTTGTTGCTGACACCCAGGATGTTGGGCGCTGTGGCCAGAACAGTGACTGGAACCCACTGGGTGGGATCAAAAGACAGTTTGCTGTATAGATGGTGGTTCACTGCTATCGGGCCAGGTGGCGAAGCCAGTACGGTCAGACCATCAGGTTCAGATCGGAATACTCGCTCTGCACCAATGTTGCCGCCAGCACCCGGCCTGTTGTCCACCACGACCCCGCCTGCATAGTGGGCACGTATTTTTTCCGCTACGATTCGTGGCAAGATGTCTGCGGTGCCTCCCGCCGGAAAGGGAACGATAAAGCGTAGGGTATTGCCGCTTTGTGCCCATACGCTCCCGCCCATCAAGGTCAAGGCCGCGCCTTGAATGACGGTACGACGACGGATGGATGTTGGGTTCATGCATGTCTCCTGTGTTGTTGGAAGACGGATTATTGGAAGCAATCAAGTGCCCCTTCAAGCAATATTTGCGCAATGCGCAAAATTTAGGGTAAACCTTGAGTCATGAGTCATATGAGTCATGAGCGCGACAGAGACTCGGTGGTTTCCTTGCGCAAGGGACTTCAGGTACTGACCTCTTTTAGCAGGCAGTACCCGAGATTGACCATTACCGATGTGGCCCGGCTGACGGGTTTAAGTGCTGCATCTGCTCGTCGCTCACTGTTGACCCTGTACGATTTGGGTTACCTTCATGGGGATGGCAAATTCTTCTGGATGTCACCCAAAACATTGCTGGTGGCGAACGCCTTTATTGCTTCCAGGCCATTGCCAGCCATAGCCCAGCCACTGCTGGATGCTCTATCTGAAAGGACCAGGGAGTCGGCATCACTGGGGCAGTTGCTGGATCACGATGCCATCATCGTAGCCCGATCCACTGCGAGGCGCAGTTTGAGCATTGGCCTGGGCATAGGGTCCCGGCTACCGGGCTACTGCTCTGCGATAGGTCGTGTCTTGCTGTCCAGTCTGCCAATGGCAGAGGCTGAAGCCAAGTTGCTGTCAATGGACAGAAGAGCACTGACACGCAATACGATCACAGATTTGACCCAGATCATGGACTTGCTGGAGCGGTGCCGAGAAGTAGGGTGGGCAGAAAGTGATGAAGAGATTGAGATGGGGGTCCGCTCTATGGCTGTGCCTGTCCGCGACAGGTCAGGCAATGTAGTGGCTGCCATGAGCATTGCTGTCAGGGCCGAGCGGATGAGTATGGCTGAATTCCAGCGGTCTTTTATAGGACAGCTGACGCGGACCCAGAAAACGCTGGAAGCCAGTCTGTTTCCGGTTTCAGCTGAAAAGTAGCGCGGGCAGAGCCTGTGCTCTTCAGCAGATCGTTACAATCCCCACATTCGGCTGGTTCTATTCAATGTCTTGCCCAGTATCAATCTTGGTCTTCCTGGATGTTGGTAAATCATCTGAGCCAAAAGTTGGTAAGATTTCAGGCTATCCACCAAATTGTTCGCCTCGGGTGGTAGAAAGTTGGTAGAGGGTGTAAGGTGTTGATTTCTAAGGAAGTGCGATACTCTTGATACTCTTACAAGGCGTAGGTCGGCGGTTCGAACCCGTCAGCACCCACCACTCCCATGAAAGGCGAACACGGGTTCGCCTTTTCTGTTTCAGGCTGCGCACACATGTTTGATTTCTTCCGCAACAACATCAAGTTCCTCATGGGCTTCCTGATGTTGCTGATCATCCCGGCTTTCGTGCTGTTCGGTGTCGAGGGCTACAGCAACCTTCGTGAAGGCCGCGATGTGGTGGCCAAGGTGGGTCGCGTCGACATCACGCGCCAGGAGTGGGACTTTGCCCACCGCAACGAGATCGATCGCCTGGTGGCCTCCATGCCCGGCATCGAACGCAGTCTGCTCGACAACGAGGCCAGCCGCTTCGATACGCTGGAACGGTTGATCAACGAGCGCGTGCTCGCCCAGGCGTCTGCGGAAGGTCTCTATCTGACCACGGACCAGCGTCTGGCTCGCGAGCTCACCCAGGACCCGAGCATCGCGGCGCTCCGCCGACCCGATGGCAGCCTGGATGTGGAGCGCTATCAGCAACTGTTGCGCGCACAGGGCATGACCCCCGAGGTGTTCGAGGCCTCCGTGCGTGCCGACCTGGCCCGTCGCCAGGTCATCGACGGGCTCACGGCGACCGCCTTCCTCACCCCGGCCGTGGCCGACCAGGCGCTGCAGGCGTTTTTCGAACGGCGAGAAGTCCAGTTCGCGCATTTCCGCCCGGTGGATTTCCGGGCGTCGGTTGAGGTGTCCGACGCGGACCTGCAGGCGTTCTACGACCAGAACCCGCAGCTGTTCCAGTCGCCTGAGCAGGCGGATGTCGAGTACCTGGTGCTGGACCTTGAGGCCGTGTCTGCCCGGATTCAACTCAGCGAGTCCGACCTGCGCGCCTACCATGAGCAGAACAGCGCCAACCTGGCCTTGCAGGAGCAACGCCGTGCACGGCACATCCTGTTGACGGTGGACCCGGGTGCGAGCACCGAAGCCAAGGCCGCTGTGCGTGGCGAAGCACAAGCCCTGCTGGCCGAACTGCGGGACCAGCCCGAGCGTTTTGCCGAGCTGGCCCGCACCCGGTCGCAGGACCCGGGGTCGGCCGCCTTGGGCGGGGATCTGGATTTCTTTGCCCGTGGGGCGATGGTCAAGCCTTTTGAGGATGCCGCCTTCGCGCTGGAGCGCAACGCCATTTCCGAGGTGGTGGAAACCGAGTTTGGTTTTCACATCATCCAGGTGACCGACATTCGCCGCCCCGCGCCCGAACCCTTCGAGGTGGCGCGTCCCCGCCTTGAGCTGGAGTTGCGTCAACAACAGGCCCAGCGCCGCTTTGCCGAGGCGGCCGAGGATTTCAGCAACCTTGTGTACGAACAGGCCGACAGCTTTGCACCCGCCGCCGAAGCCCTGGGGCTGACCGTGCGCCGTGCCAATGGCGTGTTGCGTACCGGTCCGCTGGATGCCGGCCGCGACGCCGCACTTGCCAACAACCGCGTGCTCCAAGCCGTGTTCTCGCCCGATTCGGTGCGCCAGAAGCGCAACACCGAGGCGGTGGAAATCGGTGCCAACCGCTTGGTTTCTGCCCGTGTGCTGGAGCACCGCCCGGCGCGCCTGCAGCCACTTGAAGACGTGAGGGCAGAGGTGCGCGAACGTCTGGTGCAGCAGCGTGCACTGGAGGCCGCGCGTCAGGAGGCCCGGGATCGGCTCGCTGCGTGGCGCGAGGGGGCGCAGCCTCGTCTCCAGGCCCCTCTGGTCGTTTCCCGTATCGACGATCAGGGCCTGCCCGGCCCGGCACTCGGGGCGGCGTTGAGTGTGAGTGCCGGACCGTCCACGGCCGCCTGGACGTCGGCGGACCTGGGTGCCGATGGTGTGATGGTCATCCGCGTCAACCGCGTGCTTGAGCGTGAAACCCCCGACCCAGTCCGTGCCGGCCTGGAGCGCAGCCAGCTGGCAGAGCTGTGGGGGCAGGCGGAAGCCCAGGCATATATCCAGTCCCTGCGTGCCCGCTTCAAGGTCCAGGTGCTTGCCAAGCGTGGGGAGGCTTCCTGAAAAATTCGCTTGTTTTCTCGTATCGGCCTTAAAGGGCCGTGGGATACGGGATATAATTGAGAGCTACGGTGGCTGTAGCTCAGTTGGTAGAGTCCAGGATTGTGATTCCTGTTGTCGTGGGTTCGAGTCCCATCAGCCACCCCAGTCTTTCCATGAAAAAGCCCGACACGTGATCGGGCTTTTTCATGGGTGAAAGCTTGTCGTCTAATGCGACTTCTGCTGCACTCAGTCGGTCGCGGTCACAGTCACGGGCAACGTTTTCGATTGGTCTGTTTCGGACGCGGTTGCGGTTCGAAGCCGGTCCTGTATGCGCAGGCCAATGCCATCTTGCGGTCGTTGTGGCAACCGCTTCGCGATCAGCTTGGCGGCGAGTTCCGGGTCGGGTAGCTCGATCGCTGAGTCGATCAACAGCAGGTCGACCAGATCGCGCTGGGCGTGGCTGCCCCCCATGCGATGGATGACCGGTCGGATCGCTTGCAATTGTGTCACCGCCGCTGCTGTCCGCCCTTGTTGGCGCTCCTGCAGGGCACTCAGCAAAGGCTCTCCCACGTCCCGCGCCAAGGACGTCAGGTCGCTGGGGGAGGCGGTGCTGTTCTGGGCTGTCAGCCACTCACGCGCCTTCGCCGACCGTCCGCTGCCCACCCACGCCAGCATGGCGTGGAAATCATTGAAGGTGTAATGACCTGGTTCTGCCTGAGCCTCCCAGTCGTCGGCGAGAGCGGCCCAGCGTGGGCCGATGTCGACACCCATGAATTCCAGTCGCCATAGCATGGCCGAGGCGTCGACCAGATCGACCATCGCAGTGGATCGACCGCCACGGATGTAGGTGTCGTAGAGGTGGAGGGCGTCGTCGAGTCGCCCCAACTCCAGGTTGAACAACGCCCAGTGCCAGGCGTTGTGTATCGCCAGAAAATGGTTGTCGTTCCAGTGGGGTTCTCGCTCGCGCATCCAGCGGATGCCATCGGCAGACCTGCCCTGCATTTCGAACACGTGGGTGACGGCGTGGTGTGCCCAGGCGTCAGCCGGCTCCAGCTCAAGGGCCTTGAGGCCAGCCCGTTCGGCTTCTTCGTATTGTCCGCATTCTTCAAGGCCGAAGGCCCACATTCCCCACAGCGCGTGGCTGCCCGGGTCGTTTTCATCCCATGCGGGCAGGGCCATGGCTATGCGGTCGCGCAACTGCTTGCTGTCACCCCGCAAAAAATCGATGTAATGCCCCGCTTGCAGGGCCAAGGCATCTTGCGGCCACTCCCGACTCAGGGTCAGAAGAAGCCGGCCAGCCTGTTGCCAATGACCGCAGTTGAAGGCCACAAGGGCTTCGAGATGCAACCGTTCGCGCCGATTCAAGGCAAGCTTCCGCAGGGTATTCGCATCCTGCTCGACCACCGTTCGAGCCGCCGGCTCGGTGCTCAGGGCGTGCAGCCAGCCGTGCATCAGCCAGCCCATGGCGAAATCGGGTTGCTGCTCCAGCGCGGGGGTGATCAGTCCGACGGGGTCGCCCTGACAGCAGTGGAAGGCCCGCAGTGCCTGGGCGTAGGCCGCGGTTGCTTCAGGGTGGGCGCCGGTGCAGTCAAGACCGGCGTGGTCCAGGGTGTGGTTCATGAGGGGCTCCTAAGGAGAACAGGGTGCTTGATGGGTGGTCGGGATGCTAGATACACTCGCCGCTTTGCACTGCAGTCTTTTCAGACGCCGTATGGTCGATTCCGCCAGCCAAGACGTTTCTGAGCTTGATCGCCCGGTGTCGGTGCACGTCCTGGTGACGCCGGAGGTGACGGCATCGGTGGCGCTGGGCCTGCTGGACCTGTTCCATTCGGCCGGACGTGACTGGGGGTTGATCGTCGATGGGCAGCCGGGGCGGCCTCTGATGGCGCCCCGGCTGGTGTCGGCCAGCGGCGATCCGTTGACGGTGGCCAACGGCGTCCGGCTCTGTCCCGATGCGGCGCTCGCCGACCAGCCGGTACCGGACGCGGTGTGCATCCCGGAATTGTTTCTGGCTCCCGGTGCGTCGCTGCATGGACGTTACGAGGCGGAGTGTGTCTGGCTCAGGCATTGCCATGCCGCCGGTTCCCTGGTCAGTGCGGCCTGCTCGGGCGGCTTGTTGCTGGCGCAGGCCGGTCTCTTGGATGGTCACGAGGCCACGACCCACTGGGCCTATTGCGAAGCCTTGGCCACGCACTTCCCCAAAGTCCGCCTGCGGCGACAGCGGTCGCTGGTGGCTTCTGGCGAAGGCCAGCGGCTGGTCATGGCTGGCGGAGGCACCTCATGGCAGGATCTGGGGTTGTATCTGGTGGCGCGTCTGGTAGGGGTGGAAGCTGCCATGCAGTTGGCGCGCATCTATCTGATCGACTGGCACCACTCCGGGCAGCAGCCATACGCCCGGTTGGCCGCGAGCCGGCAGACCGATGATGCTGTGGTCACCCGGACCCAGCTATGGGCGGCGGAGCATTACCAGCAGCCCAATCCGGTTCGAAGCATGGCCGAACTCAGCGGGCTGTCGGAGCGTGCCTTTGTGCGGCGGTTTCGTCAGGTGACGGGTCTGTCGCCGTTGGCGTATGTGCAACACATCCGCATCGAGGAGGCCAAGCAGTTGCTGGAGGCGACCACGTGGCCGGTGGAAGACATCGCTGAATCGCTTGGCTATGAGGATGCAAGCTTTTTTTCGCGTTTGTTCAAACGCGAGGTGCAACTCACGCCTGCCACTTACCGACGCAAGTTCGGGCGTCTGCGCGAGGTGCTGCAGCAGGCTCGGCCACCGGTCGCCTGAAGGTCCACGGCCCGTCAGGGGTGCATGCGAACCGGGTGTTCGTCGAGCCATTCCGCGTCTTCCACGTTCAGCTGTTCCGGATCGAGTGTGGGAGGCGGTGTTCTGGGCTGGTAATGCAGGGCCTGGGCCACCCAGGGCCCGCCGGTCAGGGCAGGCCCGGTCGTGACCAGTTGCTGCTGGATCATAAAGAACGCCATGCAGGCGAACATCACGTGATGCAGCACGCCGAAGGGAACGACTGCGTTGTCTTGGGAACGCGATCTCAGGGTCTGCAGGTGTCGCATGGCAGGGTCTTTCGGTGTACGGTACTCATGGTAGCCGGGCAGCTTTGTCCGATCAAGCGCCAGGACATGGGCAAAGCGGCTCCATCCAGATCGCGGCAAGCGGTTGCAGTGACGGTGGCCTGCCCGGCGTACAGTACGACTATCGTCACTTGACCGTTTGTCATGCCCCAGCCTTCAGCTTCACACGACCCCGCCTACATCCAGCAGTGGATGGACGAGCACCGCATCACCGAGGTGGAATGCCTGATTCCCGACATGGCGGGTCAGGCGCGCGGCAAGATCGTGCCCCGCCACAAGTACAACCCTGCCGTGGGCCTGCGCCTACCCGAGGCGGTGCTCACCATGACGGTGACCGGCGATTACCCTGAAAAGGATTTCACGTCGGTGGCCGACGGCGACATGGTGCTCACGCCCGACGCCACCACGCTGCGGCCGGTGCCCTGGGCCAAGGAGCCGACGGCCCAGATCATCCACGACTGCCACCGTTTCGATGGCACCGAAACCCCCTTGTCGCCCCGCAGTGTGTTACGCCGAATGATCGGGCTGTACGAGGCCGAAGGCTGGAAGCCGGTCATCGCCCCGGAAATGGAGTTCTATCTGGTCCAGGTCGAACCCGACGAAGACATTCCGCTGAAACCCCCCGTGGGTCGCACGCGCCGCACCGAGGCCGGCATGCAGAGCTTTTCGATCGACTCGGTCAACGAGTACGACGACATCTTCGACGTGATGTACGACTGGTGCGAAGCCCAGGGCATCCAGCTTGACACGCTGATCCACGAGATGGGTACGGCGCAGATGGAGATCAACCTCGACCATGGCGATCCGTTGCCGCTGGCCGACCAGGTGTTCCTGTTCAAGCGCACGGTGCGCGAGGTGGCGATTCGGCACAACATGTACGCGACCTTCATGGCCAAGCCCATGCAAGGGCAGCCCGGCAGTGCCATGCACATTCACCAGAGCGTGCTGTCCACGGCGAGCGGCCAGAACATCTTCAGCCGGCCGGACGGCGAGGCCTCCGACGAGTTTTTCCATTTCATCGGTGGGTTGCAAACCTATCTGCCGGCCGCCACGGCGGTCTTTGCGCCCTATGTGAACTCGTACCGGCGCCTGTCGCGATTCACGTCGGCGCCCATCAACCTGAGCTGGGGTTACGACAACCGCACCTGCGGCCTGCGCGTGCCCCATTCAGGGCCAGAGGCGCGGCGCGTGGAAAACCGGCTGGCGGGGGTGGATGTGAATCCCTACCTGGCGATTGCGGTGAGCCTGGCCTGTGGCTATCTGGGCATGAAACAGCGCATCCGGCCTTCGGAGCCGACCACCGGCAGCGCCTACGAGCAACCGCACCAGCTGCCGCGCCATCTGGACGACGCCATCGAACGCCTGACGGCCTGCCAACCGCTGGCCGAGCTTTTTGGCGAGCACTTCCTGGAAACCTACAGCGCCATCAAGGAGGCGGAATACCAGGAGTATTTCGACGTGGTCAGCCCCTGGGAACGCCGCTTCCTGTTGTTGCACGTGTGAGCGGGAGCGCCCGCCATGGGCGGTGCGCCTGGGTACTCAGCGGGCAGGTCTGAGCCAGGCGAGTCCCACGCTCACCACGGTCGATGCCACCAGGGCACCCAGGAAGGGGGCGAGGGTGGGGATGCTGTTGGGGAAGCTGGCCGCCAGCAGGCCACCTGCCAGCGAGCCGGTCTGCACCCAGCCGGGCAGCACGGCACCGATCAGGCCGGCCACGCAGCCCCCCACGGCGGCCGCCGGCGTCATGCGGCTCCACAGCCCCAGCAGCACCGGGACCACGGCCGTGGCGCAGAGCAGATCGGCGATCAGGAACAGGCGCAGCACCGATAGCCCCTGCAGAGAGACCAGCACCACAGGCACCATCAGCCCCACCGTGACCCAGCGCGCCGCCGACAGGGAAAACCCACGGCGGCTGGTGACCACCAGCGAGGCGATGCCGTTTTGCAGGGTGTCGACCGACGACGCGACCAGCGCCAGCGCCAGCAGCAGCGCCGGCAGGGCCAGCCACCCGGGTGCATCGGCCAGCAGGGCGAAGAAGGGAATGGGCGGCTGACCCAGGTTCTTGCCCGAAGCGGCCGCGAGGATGCCCAGCCCGCCCACCACGATCACCACCAGCACGGTGGCCACGCCACCCAACCAGGCACCGCGGTGCAGGGCCTGGTCGCTTTCCGCCGCCCATACCCGTTGCCAGTAGCCCTGGTGAAAGAGGTTGGCAGCGGTCACGGCGATCACCAGCGTCAGCGCCACCGACAGCGACACCCCGATCGGCGCGGCGGGCAGGGGGTTGTCAAAAGTACCGGCTGGCAGGGACGGCAAGGCCACACCTGCGACGATCACCAGCAGGCCCACCAGCAGCCAGGCCTGCCAGCGGTCGGTGGCCAGGCTGGCGCGCAGGCCACCCCATGCAGTGTAGATGAGGGTGGTGATGGCCACGCCCACCACCGTCCAACTGCCTGGTATGTCGGACAGCATGGCCGTGATGGCTCCGATGGCCGTGAGTTCGGCCGTGATGAAGCACAGCATATAAAGCACCGACATGGCCGACACCCAGTGGCGCAGGCCGGTACCGAAACGTGCCTGGGCGTATTCGCTGATGCTCCGGCCTTGTGGGAGCCGGCGCCGGATGGCCGGGCCGCACCATGCCAGCAGCAGGAAGGGCAGTGCGGCGCCCGCCGCGTAACCCGCCACGGCCACTGGGCCCACGAAGGCTCCCACCTCGGGCGGTGCAAACAGGATCCAGGCACCCATCCCCGAGGCCAGGAACGACAGGCCGAGCGTGGTGGCCCCCTGCGAGTTGCGGGCCGTGAGGTATTGGTCGAGGTCGCCATGTGGGGTGCGTGCCCGCAGGCCGACCCAGACGAACAACAGGAGTGCCGCCCCCAGGGCGGCCAATGTGGCGTATGCCATGTCGCGCTTCCTCCGCCGGCATGAACCGGTTCAGGTTCCAGGGTCTGCGCGGGTTGGGCGCACTCTCAGCCCCTTGCGGGACTCCCCTGGCGACTGTTGAACAAATGATGAAGGCGCGAGTTTAGCGCGAATTCACCAGTACCAACTTGCCCTTCACCTGGCGGCTGCCCATCCGTGCATAGGCCTGAGGCAGTTCGCTCATGGGCAGGGTGCAGTCGATCACGGGCTTGATCTTGCCCTGCAGGTACCACTGCGCCAGAGTCTGCATCATCGCGGCATTGGCCTGGGGTTCGCGCTTGGCGAAATCGCCCCAGAACACGCCCACAATGGAAGCGCCCTTGAGCAGCGGCAGGTTCAGCGGCAGGCTGGGAATGGGGCCGGAGGCGAAACCGATCACCAGATAGCGCCCCCGCCAGGCGATGGAGCGGAAAGCCGGTTCGGCAAAATCGCCGCCGACCGGGTCGTAGATGACATCCGGGCCTTTGCCGCCCGTGGCCTGCTTGATCGCTTCGCGCAGTGTGCCTGCGGGCGTATGCTCACTGTAGTTGATGGTGGCGTGCGCCCCCGCCTCGCGGCACAGCGCGCATTTCTCCTCGCTGGAGGCCGCGGCAATCACATGGGCGCCGGCTTCCCGCGCGATCTGAATGGCCGCTGTGCCCACACCGCCTGCACCGCCGAGCACCAGCACGGTTTCCCCCGCCTTCAGGGCCGCGCGGTCGATGAGGGCATGGTAGGAAGTGGCGTAGGTCATGATGAAGGCGGCCGCGTCCACTAGGTCGAACCCGGGGGGTAGGGGCATGCACAGGGCGGCCGGCGCCAGGGTGTGGGTGCCGAACCCCCCCGTGCCGCTCAGGCAGGCCACGGGCTGCCCAGGTTTCAGGTGGGTCACCTCGCTGCCCACCGCTTGCACCACCCCGGCGTATTCGGCGCCTGGCACAAACGGCAGCGGGGGCTTGATCTGGTACTTGTTCTGGACGATCAGCAGGTCGGGAAAGTTGAGGCTGGCCGCGTGGATCTCGATCAGCACGTCTTTCGGTCCGGGTTGCGGGGTGGGCAGATCCTTCCAGGTCAGGGCTTCCACGCCCACGGGGTTTTCGCACAGCCAGGCTTGCATGCAGGTCTCCTTGTCAGTCTTGTATCACGCTGGATCATAGGGACGGCGACCACACCGGACCAGTTCCACTTGTCCCTGTGGCGACGCCCTACAATCCCGTTCAATGAAGATTCTTCTGTCCAACGACGACGGTTATCAGGCCCCGGGCATTCGGGCGCTTCACGAGGCCCTGAGCGAGATCGCCAGTGTCGAGGTGGTGGCCCCCGAGCACAACAACAGTGCCAAATCCAATGCCCTGACCCTGCACTCGCCGCTGTATGTGCACACCGCCGCTGATGGCTTTCGTTATGTCAACGGCACCCCGGCAGACTGCGTGCACATCGCGCTCACGGGTCTGCTGGGTTACACGCCCGATCTGGTGGTGTCCGGCATCAACAACGGCGCCAACATGGGTGACGACACCATCTACTCGGGCACCGTGGGCGCTGCCATGGAAGGCTACCTGTTTGGGGTGCCGGCGATCGCGTTTTCCCAGACCGAGAAAGGCTGGCGTCACCTGGACGCCGCCGCCGCCAAGGCGCAGGAGCTGGTGCGCTTTCTGATGCCCTCGATCGAGGCCCATCGCCTCGCCAGTGAGGGGGGGCACCATGAACCCTGGTTGCTGAACGTGAACATGCCCTGTGTGCCACTGGCGCAGATGCAAGGCTTCAAGGTGGCCCGACTGGGGCGCCGCCATGCGGCGGAACGTGTCATCACCCAGGTGAGCCCGCGTGGCGAGACCATGTACTGGATCGGCGCGGCCGGCCCCGCCAAGGACGATGCCGAGGGCACCGATTTCCACGCCGCCGCCCAAGGCTACGTGTCGATCACGCCCTTGCAGATCGACCTGACCGATCACTCCCGACTGGCGTACTGGGCGCAATCGGCGGCCCATCTGTCGGCACGGCAGTCGGCGACCGAGCCGCTGGACGCACAACGTCCCATCGAGCATCAACCGCGGTGAACCGTTCAAGGCCTCCCGTTCAGCACCCGCCGCTTGCGCCCGATCCGAAGGTGCGCCCCGGCTTCCCGGCCCGCCTGCCGGGCTGGGTGGCCACGTCTGCGGTGGTGCAGGGGTCAGCCCGAGGGTCACCCGTGGGCTCAGCCCCGGCAGCAAGGCCCATGACCACTGTTCCAGCCCCGGCCACAGGCGCCGGCATGGATTCCCGAGCGGTGCGCGAAGCCATGGTTCAGAAGCTGGTGGCGCAGGGGTTGCAGCACCCTGGTGTGCGGCAGGCGTTCGCGGCCACCGAACGGCACCGGTTCGTGGATTCCGGTCTCGTTGCGCAGGCCTACGAGGACACCAGCCTCCCCATCGGCTGGGGACAGACCATCTCCAAGCCCAGTGTGGTGGCGCGGATGCTGGAGCTGCTGTGCGATGGCCGTGCCGAGCGTCTGGGGCGTGTGCTCGAGATCGGCACCGGCTGCGGTTACCAGGCGGCGCTGCTGAGCCATCTGTGCCGCGAGGTGTACAGCATGGAGCGTGTCAAGGGCCTGCACGAAAGGGCACGGGAGAACCTGCGACCATTGCGACTGCCCAACGTGCATCTGATCTTTGGCGACGGCATGCCGGGTTTCCCTTCCGGGGGGCCGTATGCGGGGATCGTGTCTGCAGCCGGTGGTCAGGACATTCCAGCTGCCTGGCTGGAACAGCTGGCGGTGGGGGGGCGACTGGTCGCCCCTGCGGAACTCGCGCCCGGGCGGCAAAGTCTGGTGGTGGTGGAACGCACCCCGGGCGGGTATGTAAAGAACGTGTTGGAAGCCGTTCTGTTTGTCCCCCTAAAATCGGGGGTGGCCTGACCGCCGTGGGGCGCGTTGGGCTTTTTGATTTCGACGAGGTATTGCATGGAACCGATTGAGTCCCGTGGGAGGACAGGCACTCTGGGCCTGACGCTACTGCTGTCTGCGCTGATCCTGGCCGGCTGTGCCGCTCCTCGACAACCCGCTCAGCGAGCGCCGGTGGTGGACCGTTCTCCGGTCTCTGCCACCACGGCTGCGGCCACTCCGCTGCCTCCGGGGGCCGAGAATGCCGGCAAGCCCGGTTACTACACCGTCCGTCCTGGTGACACGCTGATCCGGATTGGTCTGGAAACCGGGCAGAACTGGCGCGACATCCAGGCTTGGAACGGTCTCGTCAATCCCAACGTGATTGAAGTCGGTCAGGTGCTGCGTGTGGTACCGCCCGAACCCGTTGTGGCGGCTGCCCCTCCCCCCATGCAGGGAACGGCGGCCCAGCCGGTGCCGTCGTCCAGCGCCCAGGGCCGACCCCTGACCGAACCCTCCACAAGTGCTGCGGCGTCGCCAGCGCCTGCCCCGGCAACCACGCAGGTGCCTGTGAGCGAGGAAATCCGCTTCGTCTGGCCAGCCAGCGGCCCTGTGATCGATGGCTTTGACGAAGCCCGCAACAAGGGGGTCGGTATCGGTGGCCGTGCCGGTGATCCGGTGCTGGCCGCTGCAGACGGCCGCGTGGTGTATGCCGGTGCCGGCCTGCGCGGCTACGGCAACCTGATCATCCTCAAGCACAACAACACCTATCTCACCGCCTATGCCCACAACCAGGCCTTGCTGGTCCGCGAAGACCAGACCGTGCGCCAGGGACAGAAGATCGCCGAGATGGGCAGCAGCGATACGGACCGCGTGAAGCTGCACTTCGAGGTGCGTCGACAGGGCAAGCCCGTCGATCCGCTGAACCACCTTCCGCGCCGTTGATGACGCCGGCCGAGGCAACGGAGGCCGTCGTCAAGACGGGCCGACCGCCGGGGTGGCTGGAGGTCACCTCGATGGACCTGGAGGCCCAGGGTGTGGCCCGCCGCCCGGACGGCAAGGTGGTGTTCATCGATGGCGCCTTGCCTACTGAGTGGGTCAGTGCCCAGACACAGCGCCGCAAGAACCAGTGGGAACAAGCCAGCCTGACCGAGATCCATCGGGAATCGGCCTCGCGTGTGGTGCCCCGTTGCCCGCATTTCGGCCTGCACGCGGGGGCCTGTGGCGGCTGCAAGATGCAGCATCTGGAGGCGGGTGCGCAGGTGGCCATGAAACAGCGGGTGCTGGAGGACAACCTCTGGCACCTGGCCAAGGTGCGGGCCGAGTCGGTGCTCCGGCCCATTCAGGGGCCGGCCTGGGGCTACCGATACCGGGCCCGGCTCTCGGTGCGCTACGTGCACAAGAAGGGTGAAGTGCTGATCGGTTTTCACGAACGCAAGAGCCGCTATGTGGCCGACATGCGCGAGTGTGCCGTCCTGCCGCCTCACGTGAGCCGCCTGCTGCTGCCCATGCGGGCACTCATTCATGGCATGGACGCCCGCGAAACCTGTCCGCAGATCGAACTCGCGGTGGGCGATGAGGTGACGGCGCTGGTGCTGCGGCACCTGGAGCCGTTGAGCACGGCCGACCTGCAGCGCCTGCGGGATTTCGCTGCAGCCAGACGCGAGGAGGGCGTCTGCCTGCAATGGTGGCTGCAACCGAAGGGGCCCGATACTGTGCACCGACTCGACCCCGGGGCCGACGAGCCCGCCCTGGCCTATGCACTGCCCGAATTCGGCATTCGCATGCCGTTCCGACCCACGGACTTCACCCAGGTCAACCCGCACATCAATCGCGTGCTGGTCGCCAGGGCCTTGCGCCTGCTGGACGTGCGCGACGACGAACGCGTGATCGACTGGTTCTGTGGCCTGGGCAACTTCACGCTGCCACTGGCCACCCAGGCCCGCGAGGTGCTCGGCATCGAAGGCAGTGAAACCTTGGTCGCCCGCTCGCGCGAGAACCTCGGCCTCCATCAGACCCCGGCCCGTTCATTGGCACCGACCCGCTTCGAGGCACGCAACCTGTTCGAGATGACCCCGCAGATGCTGGTGGCCGATGGTTTCGCCGACAAGTGGCTGGTCGATCCCCCTAGGGAAGGGGCGTTCGCCTTGGCCAAGGCATTGGCGGACCTGCATCAAGATCGCCTGACCGGCCAGAGTCCAGCCGGAGAATGGCAGCCACCGCGTCGCATCGTCTATGTGAGTTGCAATCCCGCGACGCTGGCGCGCGATGCCGGACTGATGGTCCATCAGGCCGGGTACCGCTGCCGTGCGGCCGGTGTGGTCAACATGTTCCCCCACACCGCGCACGTCGAAAGCATCGCGGTGTTTGACCGAGACGACTGACGCTCAGCGCGGCGGCGACAGATTCGGCCGAGGCGGCAGTGCTATCGCTCCCGTGGGCGCTGCCGGTGCGCTGGGTGCGGTGGCCACTCCTGCCGAAGGCAACGAGGCGGCCGGTGGCATGGAGGGAGGCAGGATCACCTCTTCAGGGGGAGGGGCGGGTGGTGCTGGCGGTGGAGCGGGCATGCCCTCGATCTCGTTTTCCCGCATGTATTCGTCCATCTCGCGCCAGCCGTCGAAGATGGCCGCCTTCGAGACCCGGGGATTGGAACCATAGCAGTCTTCCAGACTGCGCACGGCGTGCCGGCAGGCAGCCCCGATCGCCTTGCCCTCCGCCTCCCGCTTGGCGTTCACCATGCCTGGCGTCTCCACGCCCAGCATGTCGCAACCGCCGATCAGAACGACCAGAGGCAGGGCCAGCAGCAATCTGGCTCGGTGAAAGGAGGGCATGGGCACGAGCATGAACCGCATTGTTCAACAAACGCGTGACGGGCTGGACAAGGAAAAGGGGGCCAAAGCCCCCTCATTTCGCTTCCATGCCATGGGGCGTGTCAGTCCCGCTCGCCGCCGAACAGGCCGAGCAGGGCCAGCAGGCTCTGGAAGATGTTGAACAGGCTGAGGTACAGGGCCAGCGTGGCGGTGATGTAGTTGGTTTCGCCGCCGTCCATGATGCGCTTGAGGTCCACCAGCAGGAAGGCACTGAAGATGCCGATGGCCATCACGCTGATCACGGCCATGCCGGCCGGGCTGCCGACGAACACGTTGATGATCGCACCGACCATCAGCACGATGGCGCCCATGAAGAGCCACTTCGCCAGCCCTTCCAGATCGCGTTTGATGACCGTGGACAGGTTGGCCATGATCAGGAACACGGCAGCGGTGCCTCCGAAGGCGGTCATCACCAGATCGGCGCCATTCTTGAAACCCAGCACCATGGCCAGCATGCGCGACAGCATCAGGCCCATGAAGAAGGTGAAGGCCAGCAGCACCGGTACGCCGGCGGCGGAGTTCTTGGTTTTTTCGATCGCGAACATGAAGCCGAAGGCGCCGCCGAGGAAGACGATCAGTCCCAGCCCGCCGCTGAGCGAGGCGGTGATGCCGGTGCTCACGCCGATCCAGGCGCCCAGCACCGTGGGCAGCATGCTCAGGGCCAGCAGCCAGTAGGTGTTGCGCAAGACCTTGTTGCGCTGCTGGGTGGCGATCGTGGTGCCGAAACGGCCGTAGCTTTGCGTCGGTTGGGTCATGTGTGCGTACTCCTGTTGGAAATGCCTGTCATTCTATAAGCCATCGCCATCTGCGGAAGCGATTAAGCTTATGCCTTTGTCACTGACCCATCCTCAGAAGGAAAGTTCATGAAAACCAAACCAGTCCTGGAGCTTGCAGACGTCAAGCTGGTCGCGGCCGCCGCGGAAGCCGAGGCGCTGAAAAACCACTGGGCCGTGACGATTGCCATCGTGGACGACGGCGGGCACCTGCTGTGGCTGCAGCGGCTGGACGGGGCGCCGGCGGTTTCGGCACACATTGCACCGGCCAAGGCGCACACGGCCGCGCTGGGCCGGCGAGAGAGCAAGATCTACGAGGACGTGATCAACCAGGGACGCACGTCTTTCCTGAGTGCCCCTGGCATTGCCGGCATGCTGGAGGGTGGCGTGCCGATCGTGAAGGACGGTCAGTGCATCGGGGCCGTGGGGGTCAGCGGTGTCAAGTCCAACGAGGATGCCCAGATCGCCAAGGCTGGTATCGCCGCCATCGGTCTGTGACCGTCGTTCCGGCTCTGCTCACTTCGTCAGGATGAGCTTGCCCTGGCGCGTGGCCTGCAGCCGGTAGAGCTGGCCCTGATGGCGGATCAGCCGTTCCCGCTGCCCATTCAGGAGGGTCTGGCTCTCCAATGGGGCGAGGAGCCCGTTTCCGCCTGACGGGGGCGTCGTACTGCCCTGGTCCAGTCGGATGTGGCGATCGGCGTGACCGTGGGTTTCCATCATGGCTCGGTCACGAAGGCAAGCTTGCGAATGCCGGCCCGCTGGGCTGCTGCCATGGTGCTGGCCACGTGCTCGTAGCGCACGGCCTTGTCGCCACGGATGTGCACGTCGGGCTGGGGGTCCATGAGGGCGGCTTGGACCAGCCTCTCCTCCAGCTCGGCCGGGCTGATGGCCGTCTGGTTCCAGTGCAGATGGCCCTCGGCGTCCACACTCAGGCGTATGGTTTCTGGCGGGTCGCGGTGGGGCTCCGTGGCCGCCTGTGGCAGGTTCACGTTCACCGAGTGGGTCATCACCGGAACGGTGATCATGAACACGATCAGCAGCACCAGCATCACGTCGATCAGAGGGATCATGTTGATCTCGCTCATCACCTCGCCGTCGTCGGTTTCCGGGTTGGAAAACGCCATGGTTCAGATCCTCAGGCCTGCTTGATCGGACGAACCTTGGTCGCGGACTGCGACCCTTCCTCGCCGACGCGGGCGCCGGTGACGAAGTAGGCGTGTAGGTCGTGCGCGAAGCGGTTGAGCTTGTGCAGCAACCCCTTGTTCCCTCGGACCAGGGCGTTGTAGCCCAGCACGGCCGGGATGGCCACTACCAGTCCCAGCGCCGTCATGATGAGCGCCTCGCCAATGGGACCGGCCACCTTGTCGATGGTGGCGGAGCCTGCCACACCGATGCCCAGCAGCGCATGGTAGATGCCCCACACCGTGCCGAACAGGCCAATGAAGGGGGCGGTCGAGCCCACCGAGGCCAGGATGACCAGCCCGGACTGCAGGCGGGTGGTCACGTCGTCGATGGCGTTGCGCAACGAGCGCGTCACCCACTCGCTCACGTCCAGGCTGTCATGCAACTGGCGGCGCGGTTCGCCATCCAGGTGCAGGATGTGGGTGGTGGCCTCGCGCCCTTGCAGCGCAAGCAGGTAGAAGGGGTTGTTTTCGGCCGGGCCGAGCTTGTTCAGCCCCTCGGCGAAGTCCTGGCTGTGCCAGAAGCTGTCGACCGCCCGGGCCTGGGCACGGTGGCGGCGCAGGGTGAGTGCCTTGAGCACGATCACCACCCAGGTGGCAACCGACATCGCCAGCAGGACGATGCCCACCGAACGGATGACCCAGTCCCCTTGCTGCCACACGTGGCTCAGACCGAATTGCATGTCCATGACGAATTACTCCAGTACGAAATTGATGGGAATGTTGAACCACATGGCCTCGGGCACGCCGTTGCGGTTGCCCGGAACATAGCGCCAGGTCAGCACGGTTTGCAATGCTGCCTGGTCCAGTCGGGTGTAACCGCTGGAGGAGCGGATTTCGGCCTGCGAGGCGGTGCCGTCCACTTCGATGCGTACGCGCAGCAGCACCTGGCCTTGCTCGCCGAGGCGCCGGCTCAGCGGGGGATAGCGGGGCGGTGGGTTGTTGAGGTACCTCGCCGCTGCAGAAGGCAGTTCGATGCGCGGCGGCGCGGGAGGGGCCTGGAGGGCACTGGTCACAGAGGGGGTATCGACCGTGATGCTCGGCGGCAGGGAGGGCACCACCGTCACCACTGCAGCGGGGGAGGAGGCGGTTGTGGTCGGCGCAGGTTCTGTGACGGGTTGCACCGGTGTGGGTTCGGGCGCGGGGGCCGCTTGGGAAACCGGTGGTGCTGTGGGACGTGGGACAGGGGGCGAAGGGGCTGGGCGGGGTGGGGAAGGGGGCACCACCCGTTGCGGGGGTACGGTCGGGGCCGGAGCCAGCCACTCGACCTCAATCTGGGCGGGGATCAGCACCTCCTGCGGGGCACGGCTTTGCCGGTTTGCCTGGAGCAGCCACAGCACGCCAGCATGGGCGGCGACCACGACGGTCACCACGATCAGGTGGCGTGGACTCAGGGAGGGCATGGCGTTGACGGTATGGGTGTTCATGGTCTCACCGCCCACCAGCCCAGTGCGATGACGACCAGCAATGAGAAGAGGAGACCCGACAGCATGGCATTGTAAGGAGAGGAAACAAAGGTATTGTAAACGAGAATACAACTCATTCAATTAGATTCGGAGGTTCTCGGTACAGAGGGTCCGTGGTAATGCCGGGAATCGTGTCCACGCCGCAGAGCGCCATGCTGGCGCTGAACTCGTCAAGCAGCAGGCGCAGCACATGGGCCACGCCCTGGGCACCGGCGTTGACCAGTCCATGCACCACAGGGCGCCCCAGCAGCACCGCGTCGGCACCCAGTGCCAGGGCCTTGAAGATATCGGTTCCACGTCTGATGCCCCCATCGACCAACAGGGCGATCCGGCTTTGCACGGCGTCAGCGATGAGAGGCAGTACATCGGCCGTGGCCGGTGTGGTGTCGAGCACCCGACCCCCGTGGTTGGATACGATGATGCCGGCGGTGCCCACTTCGCAGGCCTGGCGGGCATCGGCCGGGTGGAGAATGCCTTTGAGCAGCAATGGCAGAGGGCTGTGCGCGCGCAACCATTCCACATCGGCCCAGGTGGCCGACTGTTGCAGCAGCGCACGCAGATCATGCCCCTGATGGGCAGTAGGTGGCATGTGGGGCAGGGTGAGGTGATCAGGCACCCGGATGGCTGCTCGCCGTTCGCGGTCGCGCACGCCATGGATGGGGGCATCGACTGTCAGCACCAGTGCGTCGAAACCGGCGGTGGCCGCCCGGTGCGCCAGCTCCAGGCTCCACGCCCTGTCGCCCAGATGGTAAAGCTGGAACCACAGCGGCCCTCGCCCTGCTTCGTCCGCCACATCGTGGGCGACCTGTTCCAGTGGGGTGTTGGATTGCATGCTCAGCACCAGGCCTGTGCCCAATGCGGCGGCGGCCAGTGCGGTCGCGCGCTCACCATCGGGGTGCAGCCAGGCCTGCTGTGCCATGGGTGCCACCAGCAGCGGAGTGGGCCAAAGACGGCCCAGCAGATGCGTACGCAAGTCTGGCAAGGTGCTGCTGCGAAGCACACGAGGCCACAGGTTCAGACGTGACCACGCCTGGCGGTTGGCATGAAGGGTGATTTCGTCGGCCGCCCCACCGTTGAAGTAGGCGTCGGCTTCAGGTGTCAGCCGCTCCCGTGCCCGTGTTTCATGGTCGGCGAGATTGACGGGCGTTCCTGGCACCGCAGCCATCACGTGTCGGCCCACTGGCGAAGCAGGTTGTGATAGACGCCGGTGAGCGCCGTGGTCTCGGCGGTTTCTCCATGCTGCTGACGCAGCTTGAGCAGGTTCATGTCGAGATCGAACAGCAGTCGACGCTGCTCGTCGCTGCGGACCATGCTTTGCACCCACAAAAAGCAGGCCAGCCGCTCGCCCCTTGTGACGGGAGTCACTTCATGCAGGCTGGTCCCCGGGTAGATCACCGCCTGACCGGCACGCAGCTTCACGCCACGGGTTCCGTAGGTGTCGCTCACCGTCAGTTCTCCGCCGTCGTATTCGTCCGGATCATTCAGGAATATGGTGCATGACACGTCGGTGCGCACATATTCGGTCTGCCCTCCGGGAACCGGCTTCAGGCGAACGGCATTGTCCACGTGGTTGCCGTAATGGTTGCTGCTTCCCCCGTAGCGGTTGATGCGTGGGGTAAACACCCTCAACGGCAAGGCGGCGCTTAAAAACAGCGGTGAGCGGTTCAGCCCGTCCAACACCCGTGACGTGATCTGTCGGGCCGCATCGCAGTCGTGCGGCAACTGCTCGTTATTCTTCACGGTGCGCGCCTGCGGCCCGGCACTGGAGCGCCCGTCTTCCCAGGGGGCCGAGGCCAGCAGGGATCGGGCCAGCCGGAGGTCGTCCGGCGTGAGGATGTCAGGCAATGCAAGCAGCATCGAAAACTCAAAATTTCATGGTGGCAGTGAGCTGCAGCATTCGGCCTGCGCCCGGCACGTAGTGCGCCGGGTAGAGCTGATCGGCATACAGCTTGTTGGTGACGTTGCTCAGGTTGGCCTTCAGGACCAGCTTGTCGAAGTCGAGGCGGTATTCAGCCATCAGATCCGCCGTGACATAGCCGGGCACATGGAACGCGGCCCGGGTCGGCGTCTGCTTGCTGCGGAAGTTCAGGCCTCCACCCACGCGCAGTTTGGGGGTGAGCTGGTACGTGGTCCATACGGTGCCGCTGTGCTCCGGAGTCAGGGCGGGTCGGTCACCCACGCGTTCACCCGGTGTGTTCTGCGCGCACGCGCCTGAGGGAGGGCAAGGCGCTGCCTGTGTCACCCTTGCCACCGGGATCCACATGTACGAACCGTATATTTCCCATTGCGGGGTCAGGCGACCAGTCAGGTCGATTTCAAAGCCGGCCACATGGCGTTTGCCACTGGTGGCGATCACGGCTTCCGTATTGCCGGTGACCGGGTTGATGACGGTGCGGTCGGGGTCGGTGTTGCGTTCGTTCAGCTTGGTGGAACGGAACAGGGCCAGGCGTGTGGTCCACTGCCTGTCGGCCGAGTCCAGTTTGGCCCCGATTTCGAAGTTGATGCTTTTCTCGGGTGGCGTGTCTGCGTTGCCGGCGCTCAGTGAATAGGCATCGCCCGATGTGTTGAACGATGTGCCTGCCGATACGTGGTACGAGTGCCTGTCGTTCGGCTGGTAGAGCGCGCCGATGCGCTGGCTCACCTCGGAGATGTGCATCCGGTAGGCGGTGACGGTTTCCGGCCCCGCAGCGTTGTTGGGGATGCTGCGCAGGTGGTAGTCGCCCGTCAGGTTGTCGTAGCGCAGGCCACCGACCAGCTTCACGTGCGGCGACACCTGCACCACGTCCTGCACATAGGCTCCCCAGCCGCTGGCGGTGTAGTCGTTGTTGACCCGGAGCACGCGGGAGGCCTCGTCCACCGAGGCGCCGTCGTTGGGTGTGCCCACCGTGGTGGTGGGTTTGCTGATGGTGACGCCCCCCTGGTTGGCGTTGCGCGCTGCAAACACGGTCCGTTTTTCCTGCGAGAGGTCGGCGCCTGCTGTCAGCTCGTGTCGCACCCCCAAAGCCATGAACTTGTTGGTGTAGTCGGTCTGGACCTGTGTGAGGTCCATGCTCTGGATTTTGAGATGGGTACCCCGCGTCAGCACGGTGTTGGGGCCGAAGTTGGTCAGATTGGCGGCCACACCACCTGGCTGCTGGGCAGCGGCAGCAAAACGTATGGCCCCTGATCGCTGGTCACGGTTGAATTCACCCACACGAACCTTGGTGGTCAGTTCGCTGTCGCGGCTGAAACGGTGCGTGTGCGCCAGCGTGGCAATGGTGCCGCCGCTTCTGTTGTAGTCGCTCGCCAGGCCGTAATACGCCTTGGGGTCGAGCGGCAGCAATGCGCGCTCGGTATTGGGTGCGCCCGCGTACGGTGCAATGAAGGGTATGCCGTAGTTGATGCCGTTGTCGTTGTCCAGGTGATACAGGCTGGCCAGAAACTCGTTGCGCTCGCCAATGCCCCAGCGGTAGCTGGCCGCCAGGCCGCGTTTGTCGATGCTGCTGCCTGATCCGTTGTTTTTCGCCTCGGTGGCCATGGCATTGATCCGCAGGGCCGAGGCTGGGCCCGTCTGGATGTTGAAGTCGCCCGTCACGCGACGATAGCCGTGGCTGCCCAGGGTGAGGTTGACTTCATGCTCGTCCATCAGGCGCGGTGTCTTGCTGACCTGGTTGACCGCGCCGCCCGTGGAGCCGCGGCCAAACAGCATGGATGCCGAGCCACGCAACACTTCCATGCGGTCCAGATTGAAGGTGTCGCGGTCGTAGATGGCCGGGTCACGCATGCCGTCGATGAACAGGTCGCCAGTGGCCTGCAGGGCAAAGCCGCGCAGGCGGATGTCTTCATCGCCGCCCTCGGCCGCGAGAAAAGTGATGCCGGCCGTGTTCTTGAGGGCTTCCTTGACTGTGTCAAGGTTGCGATCGTCGATCAGTTTTTCGGTGACCACGGTGACCGACTGGGGAATGTCGCGCAGCTGCTGTTTGCCTTTGCCGATGCTGGTTTCGGTGGCGCGCACCGAATCTTTGCCCTCAGGGGCTTCGGCCTGCTCTTTCACCGTGACGGTGGACAGCGTGGCTTCGGCGTGGGGGGTGCTCTGGGCCATGGCGCCGAGCGATGTGGCCAGCAGCATGGCACCTATGGGGAGAAGGGCAGGGGCTGTAGGTCTGGAAGGATTTTCAAGGCGGGCGTGAACAGCCACGCCAATGTTGCGAGTGGGCTTCATGTTGCAGCAGAACGGAGAGTTTTTGGCTGGCTGTCAACGGAAACGCCCGTTCTGGCTGGCTGAAGGATACTATCGTATAGCAAATGCGAATCAGTCGCATCAAATGTTTTGTGTCATCCCAGCATCACGGGCAGGATGACCGCTTTTTGCAGGTGGACCATCCGGTGGCTGCCGTGGCATTCCGACCAGATGCGTCTTGCCGTGCACTCGCACTTGCCACATTGGGTGGCCACGCCGTGCTCCAGCTGGATGTCGTCAAAGCCGGCGCCTTGCTGTGCCGCCTGGGCAATGGTCTTGTCGCTGACGCGGTGGCAAACACAGACGATCATCATCACTCCTGAAGAATTTTGTAATGATAATGATTCGCGTTAGATTGCGCAAGATGCAATCAGCGTTGACGCATGAAAAAAGCGCCCGTTGGCGCCAGAAAGGAGTGGGGCTGCGTTATTTCACGTCGCCCATGATGCTCTGCTGGTAGTTGAGCAGGCCGACCTTGTCGATCAGATCGATCTGGGTTTCCAGGAAGTCGATGTGTTCCTCCGTGTCTTCCAGAATGCTGAGCAGAAGGTCACGTGAGACGTAGTCGCGAACGGATTCACAGTGCGCGATGCCCTCCTTGATGGTGGCCTGGGCGGCTCGTTCGAGCCCCAGATCGCAGGTGAGCATTTCCTTGACGTCTTCACCTATGCTCAGTTTGCCCAGGTCCTGCAGGTTGGGCAGGCCGTCGAGCATGAAGATGCGGTCCATCAACTGGTCGGCATGCTTCATTTCGCCGATGGACTCTTCGTATTCCTTCTTGGCCAGCTTGTCGAATCCCCAGTGCTTGAGCATGCGGTAGTGGACAAAGTATTGGTTGATGGCCGTCAGCTCGTTCTTGAGCTGGGCCTGCAGATGGGCTATGACCTGAGCGTCGCCTTTCATGGGGTTCTCCTTCAAGCTTCAAATGCAATATTGTGGGTCCAGGTCATGTGGCCTGTCGACCGTTCCATGAGGTGACCCTGCTGTAGAGGTCTAACGGTCAATGCGTATCGTTGTCATTGTTGTTGAAGGCTGGTGCGGCATAGGCCGTGATGACGTATCCGGTCAGCCGCCACCCGTGTGCGTTTGCAAGCCGGCTCAGCTCCTCTTTTAGTCCGGGCAGGGTGAATTCGCTGACTTCACCGTTGCTGCACACCAGGTGACCATGTTCCTCTTCGCCTTCCATGGGCAGTTCGAACACCGACCGACCCTGACCCAGATCGTTGCGCTGCAGGATGCCTGCCTGTTCAAACTGCGACAGCACCTTGTACACAGTGGCCATGCCAACGGGCTGCTGACGCTCGACCAACATGCGGTACACGTCATCAGCGGTCAGATGCCGGACAGTGCTCTCGCGGAACACGTCGAGAATGAGCATTCGGGGGACTGTATTGCGAAACATGATAGGTGACTGGGATGTGCACTATTATATAAATACAAAGAAGAACGGTTCGTATTTGTATTTTGTCATGCAGCAAAAACCTATCGGGGCAATAGAAACTATCACTCAAGATTATTCATTGTTTTGGGCTATCATTGCATCGTTGTCGCCGGTCAATGGCTTGTCCTCACCGGTGTATCCGCTTTTCGTTTCACCTTCTCTTCAACTGAAAGGAAAATTCCATGTCCCTGATCAACACCCCGGTCCAGCCGTTCAAGACCCAGGCTTTCCACAATGGCAAGTTCGTCGAAGTCACCGAAGCCAGCCTGAAGGGCAAGTGGTCCGTCCTGATCTTCATGCCGGCCGCCTTCACCTTCAACTGCCCCACCGAAGTGGAAGATGCGGCCGACAACTACGCCGAGTTCCAGAAAGTCGGTGCCGAGGTCTACCTCGTGACCACCGACACCCACTTCTCCCACAAGGTGTGGCACGAAACCTCTCCCGCCGTGGGCAAGGCCAAATTCCCCCTGGTCGGTGACCCTACCCACGCCCTGACCCGTGCCTTTGGTGTGCACATCGAGGAAGAAGGACTGGCCCTGCGCGGTACTTTCGTGATCAACCCCGATGGCGTGATCAAGACGGCCGAAGTGCACAGCAACGAAATCGCTCGCGATGTGAAGGAAACCCTGCGCAAGCTCAAGGCCGCCCAGTACACCGCCGCCAACCCCGGCCAGGTGTGCCCCGCCAAGTGGAATGAAGGTGCCAAGACCATCGCTCCTTCTCTGGAACTGGTCGGCAAGATCTGATGCCGGCAGGCCCGCTCAGTGGCTGAGGAAAAAGGTGTCGCTGGCCGACACCTTTTTTTTCGCTTCGGCGGCGATCCGGGATGGGAATTGCCTATTGATAGCTTAGAAATATCCAATACCAAAATCAATAGATAGTTTCTATAATTGAGCCATGGGTTGCACCGCTTGCAACCCACCCCACACCTCACCTTCAAGGAGAAAACCATGCTTGACGATACCCTCAAGGCCCAACTGAAAGCCTACTTGGAACGCGTGACCCTGCCGTTTGAGCTGGTCGCCACCGTGGACGACTCCGACAGCAGCCGCGAGATGGTGGAACTGCTGCAGACCATTGCCGGCCTGAGCGACAAGATCACCGTGCGCACCGATGGCAATGATGCGCGCAAGCCGTCGTTCAGCCTGCAGCGCCTGGGCTCGGACATGAGCCTGCGCTTCGCTGCCATCCCGCTGGGCCACGAATTCACCTCGCTGGTGCTGGCCCTGCTGTGGACCGGTGGTCACCCGCCGAAGGCGGAGCCCGAGGTGATCGAGCAAATCAAGGGCTTGGACGGCGACTACCAGTTCGAGGTGTACATGTCCCTGAGCTGCCACAACTGCCCGGATGTGGTGCAGGCACTGAGCCTAATGGCCGTGCTGAATCCGAAGGTCAAGACGGTGGTGATCGACGGCGGCCTGTTCCAGCAGGAAGTCACCGACCGGGAGGTGATGGCTGTGCCCATGGTGTACCTGAACGGCCAGGTGTTCGGTTCCGGCCGGATGATGGTGGAAGAGATCGTGGCCAAGCTGGACACGAAGTCCGCCGAGAAAGAGGCTGCCAAGCTCAGCGCCAAGGACCCGTTTGATGTGCTGATCGTCGGTGGTGGCCCTGCAGGGGCGGCAGCGGCTGTGTACGCCGCGCGCAAGGGCATCCGCACCGGTGTGGCCGCCGAGCGTTTCGGGGGGCAGGTGAACGACACCCTGGCCATTGAAAACTACATTTCGGTGCTGGAAACCGACGGGCCGAAGTTTGCCGCCGCGCTGGAGCAGCAAGTCAAGCACTACGGGGTGGACATCATGAACCTGCAACAGGCCGTGAAGCTGATCCCGGCCGAGCAGGAAGGCGGCTATGTGTCGGTGGAGTTGGCCAACGGCGGGGTGCTGCAATCGCGCTCCGTCATCCTGTCCACCGGTGCGCGCTGGCGCAACGTCAACGTGCCGGGCGAGCAGGCATACAAGAACAAGGGCGTGGCTTATTGCCCGCACTGTGACGGCCCGCTGTTCAAGGGCAAGCGCACGGCGGTGATCGGCGGTGGCAACTCCGGTGTGGAAGCGGCCATCGACCTGGCCGGCATTGTGCAGCACGTCACGCTGATCGAATTCGCCGACCAGCTCAAGGCCGATGCCGTGCTGGTGAGCAAGCTCAAGAGCTTGCCGAACGTGACCATCGTCACCAACGCCCAAACATCCGAAATCACCGGGGACGGCAACAAGGTGAACGGCATCCGCTACAAAGACCGGCTCAGTGGTGTCGAGCACCACGTGGAGCTGGAGGGCATTTTCGTGCAGATCGGCCTGGTGCCCAACACCGAATGGCTCAAGGGCACAGTGGAGTTGAGCCGCTTCGGCGAGATCGTGGTCGACGCCAAGGGCCACACCAACGTGCCAGGCGTGTTTGCGGCGGGTGACTGCACCACGGTGCCGTACAAGCAGATCGTGATCGCGGCGGGTGAGGGCGCCAAGGCAGCGCTGAGTGCCTTCGATTACCTGATCCGCACCCCAATGCCTGCAACCGAGGAAGCAGTGGTGGTCTGAAGACCTGTGGTTGACAGCAAAACGGCCAGCATGGCTGGCCGTTTTGTTGCAAGGGTGACTGGCTTACTTGAGATCGTCGGCAATCACCTGGACGATGCGCTGGGCATTTGCCGAAGACTCCGGCTGGCCGTTGGCGTCCAGCACCGAAACGGTGGATTGGGTGTCACTGCTGCGCACGACGATGCGGTAACGCACGGGGCTGGCTTCGTTG
>JAUVXK010000173.1 GCA_030603635.1 Burkholderiales bacterium
TCGCCGCCGGGGCAGGCGATCATGTCGGTCAGCAGGCGGATATTGGGGCGTGCCAGGCCCAGGCGCCGCGCATCGCGCCACAGGTCGGGCAGGGCGTCGCAGCGCACCCAGGGCAGCACCAGGTTCTGGTCGTGCGTCACGCGCACTTCACCAGCGCTGTACCGGTCGGCCAGTTCGGCCACAGCATCGAGCTGGTCGGCCGTGGCGTCGCCGGGGGCCTGGCCCAGGCGTTTGAACGACAGCGTCACGGCGCGCAGGTCGGGGTTCTTGTGCGGTTGCACGTTCTGCTGGATCCAGCGGCCGAACTCCACGTCGTCGTCGGCCGCTGCGCGTAGGATGCGGGCCACTTTTTCGTCGGTGCAGTGGGCCGAGGCGCTGGCCGGCGGCGGCGCGAAACAGCGGCTGACACGCTCCAGCTCGGCAGCGGTGATGGTATGCGGCGCACCGTCCTGCTCCACGATGCGGCGGTATTCGGCTTCCACCTCGTCGATGTAGCGCTGGCCTTCGGCCTTCACCAGAATCTTGATGCGGGCCTTGTAGATGTTGTCGCGCCGGCCCCAGGCGTTGTAGACGCGCACCAGGGCTTCCAGGTAGTTGAGGATCTGGTCGCAGGGAAGGAACTCGCGCATTACCGTGGCAATGGTGGGCGTGCGGCCCATGCCACCACCGGCCAGCACCTTGAAGCCGAGCTGACCCGCTTCGTTGCGCACCATTTGCAGGCCCACGTCGTGCCAGTAGGTGGCGGCGCGGTCTTCGCGCGCGCCGGTGATGGCGATCTTGAACTTGCGCGGCAGGAAGGCGAACTCGGGGTGTAGCGTGCTCCACTGGCGCATGATTTCGGCGAAGGGGCGCGGGTCGGCCACCTCGTCCACGGCAATGCCGGCGAGTTCGTCGGTGGTGATGTTGCGGATGCAGTTGCCGCTGGTCTGTATGCCGTGCATGTCCACGCTGGCCAGCAGGTCCATCACATCGGCGGCCTGGTGCAGCGGAATCCAGTTGTACTGCACGTTCTGACGAGTGGTGAAGTGGGCGTAGCCCGTGGGCAGGCGGCTGGCAATGGCCCTGCCGTCACGCAGTTGGATGCTGCCCAGTTTGTTTTGCGCGGCCACGGCGCCCTGGAACACCTCGTGGCTGGGCTGGTCGTATTCGCGGGCAATGCGGGCCAGCACGCGTACCTGACGGCTGGACAGCTCGCCGTACGGCACGGCCACTCGCAACATGGGGGCGTGGCGCTGGATGTACCAGCCGTTTTGCAGACGCAGCGGTTTGAACTCGTCGGCTCCCAGGGTGCCGGCCTGGAAACGGTCCAGCTGGTCGCGGAACTGGGCGGCACGTTGGCGTACGAATTGGCGGTCGAAGTCGGTGTAGGAATACATGCGGTCATCAAGGGCGGGCTGCCCGGTGGAGGTTGCGTGCGACTGTACGGGGGCGCCTCATGAATACAAACTATTTTTTCCTCATGCATACATTTCGAAATTGCATATGAGGACGTCGAACAACCGGACTCGGCCGCAGACAGACAGCCCGCAAGCCGCTACAGTGGTGGGATGCGCAGTTCCAAAGTCCCTCAGCGGGTATCGGCGGTGACCCACCTGCCGGCCGAAATCGATCGCCGCTCAGCTTCCGAGCAGGAGGCCCACTCCCGGGCACAGGCCCTTGACGCACAGGTCATGGCCCAGATGGCGCATTGGTCGTCAGGCATATCGCCGATCTCGCTCGCATTGGCCTGGACCGATTGGGCCTTGCATCTGGCCGCCTCCCCGGGGTCTCAGTCTCGACTGGCCCGGCAGGCCATCGAACAAGGGGTTCAGTGGGCACAAGACACGGCCCAATCGTTGCGTCAGGCCTCAGGGTCTGGTGAATCGGCCGATGCGCAAACCACCCGCCGACCCCTGGACGACTTGCTGGAGCAGGACAGCCGTTTCAGCGCACCCGAGTGGCGGACATGGCCCTGGCGATCCCTGGCCAGCGCCAACAAGGTCTGCGAAAACTGGTGGAAAGACGCCAGCAGTCTGCGTGGCATGCAGGACCACAGCCGCCAGCAGATGCATTTCTATGGGCGACAGGTGCTCGACATGTGCTCCCCCGGAAACTGGTTCTGGACCAACCCCCAGGCCTTGGAGGCCGCATGGCGCAGCGGTGGGCAGACGCTGATCAAAGGCTGGCAACTGGCGGTGGACGATCTGCGCAGCCAACAGCGATTGCCGGACAACGGCGAAACGCCGCCGATGCCGTCCCCTGGCCAAGGGCTCGCGATGACGCCCGGTGAAGTGGTCTTTTGCAACGGTCTGGTGGAACTGATCCAGTACCGGCCCACGACGGCGCTGGTTCAGGCCGAACCGGTGCTGATTGTGCCTTCGTGCATCATGAAGTACTACATCCTTGATCTGTCCCCCCACAATTCCATGGTGCGTTGGCTGGTGGATCAGGGGCACACGGTGTACATCGTCTCGTGGCGCAACCCCGACGAGAGCGATGCCCTGCTGGGCATGGACGACTATGTGTGTGACGGGGTTCTGGCCCCGCTGGAGCACGTGCACCGCGCCACCGCGCAGCCCGTGCACCTGATGGGCTATTGCCTGGGCGGCACGTTTGCCGCGATCGCGGCTGCGGCGCTCGGTGGGGGCGACGCCATTGCAGGGGAAGGCGGCAAGGCACTGGCTTCCCTCAGCCTCCTGGCGGCCGAGGTGGACTTCACCGAGCCCGGTGATCTCGGCATTCTCATCGATGAGGCCCAGGTCCGACTGCTGGAAGACATGATGGCGGCCAAGGGTTTCCTGACCGGACGGCAGATGGCGGCCTCATTCCAGTTCCTGCATGCACGGGATCTGGTCTGGTCGTCCCAGACCCGACGCTGGCTGCTGGGCCAGGAAGAGGTGCCCAACGACCTCATGGTCTGGAATGCCGACGTCACGCGCCTGCCGGCTGTCATGCATAGCCAGTACCTGCGCCGCTGCTACCTCGACAACGATCTGGCCGAAGGACGGTACGTCCATGAAGGGCGGCCCATTTCGCTGCGGGACATCCGTGTGCCGGTGTTTGCCGTGGGCACGGTCAAGGACCACGTGGCCCCATGGCGATCGGTGTACAAAATTCACCGGCTGGTGTCGTCCGACGTGACATTCGCCTTGACCAGTGGCGGGCACAACGCGGGCATCGTCTCGGAGCCTGGTCATGCCAATCGTTACCACCACCTGTCTCACACACCGGCGAACGCCACCTGGCGCTCACCCGACGAATGGCTGGCATCTGCCGAGCGTCACGAGGGGAGCTGGTGGCCGAGCTGGTCGATGTGGCTGCGCCGTCAGGGCTGCGGGCGTGAGGTGTCGGCACGCCAGCCGAGGCATGACCGGAGGCTGGGCTCTGCACCAGGGCACTATGTGAAGGTGCGCTACGGCGATTGAAGGCCGGCGGCTTGCCGCCGTGTCCCGAAGCGGGAAGCCAGCATCGCCCTGGCCAGTGCGCCATCCACCGGCCACGGTTCGCCATGCAGTTGCGCGGCCAGCAGTTCCGCGCCCAGGACCGACAGCGTCAATCCCCTCGCCCCCAGACCGGCGAAAACGTGCAGGCCCGGCCAGCGAGCGGCGTCGACCGCGCCGACCGCTGGCATGCGATCGGGCAGGGTGCAGCGCACCCCTGCCCAGCCGCGTGCGGATTCCACCGTTACACCCATGGCGGCCCCCAGGGATGGCAGCAGGCGTTCGAGGCGAACGCGGTTCGCGGTATGGTCCTCGAGGG
>JAUVXK010000165.1 GCA_030603635.1 Burkholderiales bacterium
TCCGGCGCGACCGCTTGCTGTACCAGGGACGACTCTGGGCGACCCGTCGCCCTCTCTGGGTCGCTCGCGTGGTACGTGCCTGGCTGATCCAGCGTTTCATCGACCCAAGCGCGCGCTTTGTGTGGCTGGAATCCCCAGCCGACTGCCCCACCGATGCGCTGAGTTTTGATTTCGACGGCGCGACCTTCTCCCACGTGGGCGACCGGGTGACGTTTGAGGTGCTGCTGTCGAGCTTTGGCCTGGACGGAGATCATGGCCTCTTGCGGCTGGGGTCCATGGTGCATGCACTGGACGTGGGGGGAACGACCACGCCCGAAGCAGGCGGCTTCGAGGCCGTGCTGGCGGGTGCGCGCAAGCGCTGGCCCAACGACGACGCCCTGTTGGCCGATGTGGGCGGCGTGCTGGACTCGCTCCATGCCCATTTCTCCACCCGCCGCAAGCTGTAGCACCTCAACACTTCGGAAAAGAACATGAATGATCTCAACGCAACAGCGGCGCCCGATGTCAGCGCTCCAAGCGCCCCCCGGTACACGCTGTGGCAACTGGTGCGCTACATGCTGCGCCTGGGCACCCTCGGCTTTGGCGGCCCGGTGGCGCTGGTCGGCTACATGTATCGAGATCTGGTGGAGCAGCGCCACTGGATCTCGGACCCTGACTACAAGGAAGGCATGGCCCTGGCGCAGCTCATGCCGGGCCCCTTGGCTGCCCAGTTGGCCATCTACCTTGGGTACATACATTTCCGCCTGTGGGGCGCCACGCTGGCCGGCCTGGCGTTCGTATTGCCATCCTTCGTGATGGTGGTTGTTGATTCATTTCCAAAGCTGGGCCATTTCGGGACGCATTCACGTTGAAATTTGAGCCACGTTGCCGCTCTATCCTGCTGAATTTTTCAGCACGGGGGAGCAGGAGTGATCAACGTGAGCACATTGAGCAAGTTACGCCGCCTCGTGCTGAGGCAGGACGTGTCGGTGCGCGAGGCCAGCCGGCGCCTGGGCATCTCGCGCAACACAGCCACCAAGTGGCTCAAAGACGGGCAGATGGCCGAACCCCGATACCCGCAGCGGGTGTCGGGCCCCAGCATCCTGGATCCGTACAAGGAGCAGTTGAGCCAATGGCTCAAGGCCGATAGCCATCGCAGCAAACGCGATCGACGCGGGATCAAGGCCATGTTTGAGGCGCTGCGCGCGCAGGGCTACAGCGGCAGCCGAGGGCCGGTCTACGCCTTTGCCCAGCGCTGGCAGCAAGAGCAAGGCAACGCTGCGCGTGGTGCGGGGTTCGTGCCGCTGAGCTTCGAGTTGGGCGAGGCGTTCCAGTTCGACTGGAGCTGCGAGTACCTGTTCATCGGCGGGCTGCGCCGCCGCCTGGAAGTGGCACACACCAAGCTGGCGGCCAGTCGCGCCTTCTGCCTGGTGGCGTACTACAGCCAAGCGCACGAGATGCTGTTCGATGCGCACGCACGGGCGTTCGCCCTCTTCGGTGGCGTGCCCCGGCGGGGCATCTACGACAACATGAAGACCGCTGTGGACAAGGTCGGCCATGGCAAACAGCGCAGCGTCAATGCACGCTTCGAGGCGATGACCGGGCACTACCTGTTCGAGCCGGAGTTCTGCAACCGGGCCGCCGGCTGGGAGAAGGGGGTCGTGGAGAAGAACGTTCAGGATCGGCGCAAGGACATCTGGCGTGAGGCCAGCGAGCGGCGCTGGGGGACGCTTGGTGAACTCAACGACTGGTTGCAGCAGGCCTGCGTGAAGGCCTGGGCTGAGATGAGTCACCCGGAATGGACTCAGCTCACGGTGGCCGATGTCTGGCAGGACGAACGTGCTCGTCTCATGCCCAACCCCCGTGCGTTTGATGGCTACGTGGAGCAGCCGGTACGGGTCTCTGCGACCGCACTGATCCACTTCCAGCGCAACCGCTACAGCGTGCCGTGTGAATGGATTCATGCGGTGGTCAGTCTGCGGGCCTACGCGGATGGCCTGCTGGTGGTCGGGCCCGATGGGCGACAGGTGCGCCTGGCGCGCAGCTTCGAACGTGATCAGACGCTCTACGACTGGATGCATTACATCGCGCTCATCGAGCGAAAGCCCGGCGCGCTGCGCAACGGCGCGCCCTTCAAGACCATGCCCGAGCCACTGCAGGAAATGCAGCGCCAGTTGCTGCGCCACAGCGGTGGCGACAGGGTGATGGCGCAGGTGCTCATGGGGGTGAGCCTGCATGGACTGGAGGCCGTGGTGGTGGCGGTAGAGCTGGCGCTGCAGTCCGGGCGGGTGAGTGCCGAGCACGTGCTCAACGTGCTCTCGCGTCTGAAGGAGCAGCGCGTGCCCGAGCCACCGGTGGCCACGATGCTCAAGCTCAACACGCCGCCACTGGCCAACCTGCAGCGCTACGACGCACTGCGCAACGTCCAGCCTCATGAGGCATCACCGGAGTCCGACCATGCATGACGTCATTGATGCCCTCAAAGCGCTGGGCCTGCACGGCATGGCCAGTGCCTGGCCGGAGGTACTGGGCACCGCCCGCATGAAGTCGCTGGATCATGAGGCCGTGCTGCACCAGCTCATCAAGGCCGAGACCGCTCAGCGTGAGGTGCGTTCCATGGCTTACCAGATGCGCGTGGCGCGCTTCCCTTCGCACCGTGACCTCGCCGGCTTTGACTTCGCCCACGCGCAGCTCGACGAAGCACTGGTGCGCCAGTTGCACACCCTTCGCTTCGTGGAGTCGGCGCACAACGTGGTGCTGGTTGGTGGCCCCGGCACGGGTAAAACCCACCTGGCCACGAGCCTGGGGATCGAGGCCATTCGCATGCATGGCAAGCGGGTGCGCTTCTTCTCAACGGTGGAGCTGGTCAACGCCCTGGAGCTGGAGAAGGCGCAGAACAAGGCCGGGCAAATGGCGCACCGCCTGATGTACGTCGATCTGGTGATCCTGGATGAACTGGGCTACCTGCCATTCACGCAGTCGGGCGGCGCGATGCTGTTCCACCTGCTCTCCAAACTCTATGAGCGAACGAGCGTGGTGATCACCACCAACCTCACCTTCTCGGAGTGGAGCAGCGTCTTTGGAGACGCCAAGATGACCACGGCCTTGCTTGACCGGCTCACGCACCATTGCCACATCGTCGAGACGGGCAACGAGAGCTGGCGATTCAAGCACTCCAGTGCCGCTGGCGCGGCTCCCCCAAAGCAACGCCCAAAGAGCCAGAAAGGAGATCGAAAAACAGCAGACCCGATAGACTTATCCACAACCGAATAGTCAAAGAATCCATCAACCCAGTGGCTCAATATTCAACGTGATCACTGGCTCAGTTGTGCTGATGAATCAACACCTGGCAGGCGGATCAAGGTTTGACGGGCTTTCTTGAAGGGCAGGGACCTGGCAATGAGCTCCGGCGCGCTATCGAACGTGCCGTGCGCAGTGGCCTGGAAGCCGGCCACATGCGAGACCCGGGTGGGCCAGTGCGAGGGCTGATCACAAGTCATCTAAACCCGCACGAACCGGGATCGCAAGAGCGCGATGCCCTCTGGGCGGCATTGACGCATAACGACGCTCTGCGGGGCGAGTACGCGATGCACCTGACGTCGCCGTCGGGGCAGGACGCGTGGCTGGCCGCAGGCGGTTCGGAGGCTGTTTACCAGGCGTGGTTAGCTCCACACACGAGCACTTCGATGCAGCAACTGCTGAAGACGATTCGACTGTTCGAGCGGCTTGCTCGGCTGTTGACGGACTCTTTCGACGAGGCTCGCTTCAGGATGACCCAGGAGCGCACACCCGTCGATACGGCTTGGCTCGGTGAAGGCGAAATGCTCAAGCTGGCCGCCAAAGGCTGCCTCTCCGCGTATCGGGACGCGGTGCATGAGCTTGGGAAAGTAGACCCTGGCCTTCGGATGCGCGCTGAGCGCGCCTTCGCGTGGGTGGGCGAAGTCGCCAGTCCAGCATCGTTTGCTGCGCACCTGCTTGAGCATCACCGGAAGATTCAGAGAGCCAAACCGCCGAACGGCAAGCGAGCGTGGTTCGATACCTTCGGAGACGGGCGCGTCGCCATTCGACCCGCGTACACGGTCGCTGAGTTCGCGCCGCGACCAGATACCTATGTTCAGGCGTACCGCACCAATCCTATCTGGTCGTTTGCACGTGACTTGGGGCGTGTTTCAAGACCTACGGAGTCAGTCTGATGGCGCGCGCAAAGAAGGCCGATGACACACAGCGGCGGCTGCTGACACTGTGGGATCCACCCGAGGGCGCTGGCCCAGCGATTGGCGTCTTGGCAACCACGTTCACGCTTGACACGGCGTTGTTTGAGGAGGAGTGCCTGGCGCGCTTTGCAGGG
>JAUVXK010000010.1 GCA_030603635.1 Burkholderiales bacterium
CGTTCAAGAAGAACCGCCACATCGACCCGGTGCTGTTCGACCTGTTCCTGGCAAGCGGGGTCCACCGCCGCTACGCCGAGCGCTTCATGCTGCCGGAGCAGATCGACGAGGTGGCGATCGAGCCTTACCTGGGGCCGGTCGAGGTTCCAGCCTGAGGGCCGGTCGCCGCAACGGTTTCCACGGCCCGTTCGGCGTAGGTGTTGAAGCGCCAGGCCGTGTCTTCCAGTGTGATGCGGCGCCAGGTGGACCGCTTGTCGGCCGGGCTCATCTCGGGCCAGAGTTGGACCTCGTCAAAGGTGCGGCCACAGCCCTTGCAGACCTCGTCCCCCTGGCTGGTGGAGCAGATGGCGATGCAGGGCGTGTCCGGGGTGGTGTGGTACCAGTCGAGCCAGGCCGCATAGGCCGCGCGCGGCATGGTGGCCGCGTCGGCGTAATCCTCGCGGTAGTAGACGAGCAGGGCGTACACCTCGGCCAGGGCGCGGATTTCGTCGGCCAGCACGATGCCGTCCGGCGACGGCTTGCGCTGACGCCAGTGGTTGATTGCGGCCTCAATGTCGGAAATGTGTATGCCAGCCATGGGGAAATTCCAGGGCGCCAATCATAGCGGGGGTAGGGATTCAGCGTGTGTCCCGGGCCTGTTCGCGGACCAGGGCTTCGGTTTGGCGCACACGGGCGTCGAGGATGGACAGCTCGATGTGGTCCACTTGGGGGGCGTTGCGGGCCATCTGCTGGGCCGCACGCAGCCGGTCCAGGGCGCCGGGGGCGTCGAGGTGGGCCAGGCGGGCCTCCGCCTCGGCACGTGCGGCGCGCACGGGCTGTTGCTGGACCAGGTGCAGGCCTGCGAGTGTCTGCCAGGCCATGGCGTCCCTCGGGCGCAGACTGGTCCAAGTCTGAAGCCGTTGCGTAGCCAGGCGCTGATCGTCCGCACCCAGGCGCTGCGCGGCCTGGGCGCCCAGCAGCAGGCCGGGACGGTCGGGGCCATTGAGGCCGGCACGCGCCAGTCGGGCCATGTCGTCGCGCATCGCGGGGGTGAGGGAGTCGGGGGGCTGCAGGAGCAGGACCTCCAGGTGCAGCCAGTCCAGCGCCTGCCGTGCTGCGGTGTCCGGGGGCGGTGCGGCCTGCAGCTGGCGCAGGCCTTCGAGCAGGAGCGGGGTGTCGCGCAGCCGGGCGGCGGCCAGTGTGGCGGCATAGCGCTGCCCCAGGGTGGTCGGGTCCTGCAGCGGACCCTGCGTGTTGCGCAGCGGCGCTGCCAGGGCGCGCAGCCGGTCTGCGCTCGATTCACTTAGCACCCGGGCGCGGGCTGACATCTGGGCATGGAGGTGGGCCGACACCGGGCCGTTGCCCGTGGCACGGTTTCCCGAGGCGCCCAGGTCCGGCACCCTGGCTGTCATGTCGGCGATGCGCTCCGTGGTCAGGGGGTGGCTGCGCAGGTAGGGGAAGGCACCGTCGTCGTTCAGTCGGGAGGCCGCCTGCAGCTTGTCGAACATGGTCACGAAGCCGAGGGCGTCGAAGCCGGCTTCGGTCATGATCCCGAAGCCGATGCGGTCGGCTTCGCGCTCCATGTCGCGCGAAAAGTTGAGCTGCGACTGGATGGCCAGAGCCTGCCCACCAGCGATGGCGGCGCTGGCGATGTCAACGTTCTTGGCCGCGTTCGCAGCCAGCGCGCCGAGGATCATGGCCCCGATCACCCACGGCGTCTGCTGGTTCTGCCGGGCGATGAGCCGGGCAATGTGCCGTTGCGACACATGGCTGAGTTCATGGGCCAGCACCGAGGCGAGTTCGTCCGGTGTGGACACCACGGCGATCAGCCCCAGATAGACGCCGAGATAACCCCCGGGAAGGGCGAAGGCGTTGACGCTGCGGTCGCGGCCGATCAGGATCTCCCAGGCGAAGCGCTCGGCCAGTTCGGCCGGCATGTCGCCCCGCCGCTGGGCCGCCTCCACGAGCGGCTGCCAGATCGACTGGATATAGGCGTGCAGGACCGGATCGTCCAGATGGTCGGGGTCGCGGTAGAGGGTGCGGGCAATCTGGTCACCCAGGCGCCGTTCCTCGCTCAGCGTGAGTTCGCCGCTGTCACCCAGGGCGGGGAGGCCACGCACGGGTGGCGGCTCGGTCTGAGACCAGGCCAGAGGGGCCAGCCACAGAGGGGCAGCCACAACGAGGGGCCAGCAACGGCGCATCACCTTCAGAGACATGGACGTATGATGCCAGCCTCTTGTAAAGATTCCGCATCCTCAAGGGTGCCCGCCAGCTCATGACTGCTCCTCTTACCCATTTCGATGCCCAGGGCCAGGCCCACATGGTCGATGTCGGGGCCAAACCGGCCACCCACCGGGTGGCACGGGCGCAGGGTCGCATATCCATGCAGCCCGAGACGTTCGCACTCGTCGCTGCCGGCAGTGCGAAGAAGGGTGACGTACTGGGGGTGGCCCGGCTGGCCGGCATCATGGCGGCCAAGAAGACCGGCGACCTCATCCCTTTGTGCCATCCGATCGCCTTGACGCGCGTCGCCGTGGAGTTTGAAATGCAGCCCGAACAGGCCACCGTGCGCTGCCTGGCGACCGCCGAAACCGTGGGCCCCACAGGGGTGGAGATGGAAGCGCTCACCGCCGTGCAGGTCGCCCTGCTCACCATCTACGACATGTGCAAGGCGGTCGACCGGGGCATGGTGATTTCCGACGTGAAGCTGCTGGAGAAGCACGGCGGCAAGTCGGGAAGCTTTGTGGCAGCGCAGTGAGTACACACTGACGTATCGCGTGTGGGGGCTGGCCCTACCGGTTTGGCCCATTTTTGTCCCAGCTGGCAGACGCCGACCTCCTCCCGGGGGCTCAGCTGTCGATCTCCTCGTCCTTGTACCGTTGCTGGATGTCCAGGATCTCCTGCTGGTGCTCGACCATGGCATCGACGCAATCCGCATCGAGCTGGCCCGCCTGGCACATGCGCCGAAGCTCTTCCAGGGCGGCGTCGTGGCTCCAGGTGCGTTTGTAGGGCCGCAGCGCCGTCAGGGCGTCGTAGATGTCGGCCACGGTCACGATCCGGGCTTCGAGCGGGATCTCATGGCCTCGCAGCCCTTGGGGGTAGCCGCTGCCGTCGAGGTATTCGTGATGGCAGGCCACGATGTTGCGCAGGATCGGCGAGTCAGGCAGATCGTGATTGCGTGAGGGGCCCACGATGCGGTCGATGATCTCGATCCCTTTTTGCACATGGCCTTCCATGACCACCCGTTCCTCGTCGGAGAGCTTGCCGGTCTTGAGCAGCACGACGTCCGGAATCCCGATCTTGCCGACATCGTGCAGCGATGCGAACAGGTAGATGTTTTCGATGAAATCGTCACCCAGTCCATGCTGGGGGGCCACCGCTCTGGCGATGACCCTGGAGTACCGGGCCATGCGCTCCAGGTGGGCGCCGGTTTCGAAGTCGCGCACCTCGGCCAGGTCGCGGGCGATCCGCGCTGCCTGCAGCACCGAGCGCACTGCCGCCTGTTCGCGGGAAATCGCCATCGCGATCATGCTGCAGTACAGCACCAGATCGCGCTGGACGGTCGGGACGAATGCGGCGCGGGTCATGGAGTCGAAGAAGACGAAACCCAGGAGCCGGTCGGCGTCGTAGATGGGCACAGTAAACGAAGACCGGTAGCCTTGCTGCAGCAGCCAGCGGCTGTGCGTCGTGTCAGAACGGATAGCGTTCGCGATATCGTCCAGTACCCGGAATTCCCCCTTGCGCGCGAGCTCGTTCAGAGAGCGGCTTTCGGACAGCCGGTATTCGTGATGACCCAGAGATTCACCATGGCGTGTGCTGTGGATGAAGGTCTTGAGGATGTCGTCCTTGTCGTTGTACAGCGCGCAGGCGATGCGGTCGATGGCAGGGACGGTCTCGAGCAGACGGCGGTGCAGGGCATGCAGCCGTTCGGATAGTGTGCCGGTGGGGTCGAGCAGGGGACGGGCCGGCAACGCCGCGTGAGGGGGCTGGGATGCCGGGCTGTGCAACGATGGGTCGGGCGCCGGGGGACGTGGAGCCTGGTAGGTGGTCAGGGCACTGGCCAGCGCGTCCTGCACACGTTCGCGCAAGGTTTTGGGAGACACCACTTCGCAGGTCGCTCCGTGGCGCAGGATGTCGCCCAGCAGTTCCCGGTCGTCGCTATAGGGGACCTGGAGTTCATAGCGTCCATCCTTGAGCCAGCGACCCACCTGTTGCGGGTGCCATTGTTCGCCACTGACCCAGCGCGCCCGTTGAGCACTGAAACGCAGGCGCGCCCGCGCCTTGGGCAGCCCGGCAAAGATGCCATAGCCGCTTTGGGTGTGCGTGCGCAGGGTGGACTCGTCCACGTCGATCGCGGTTTGCTCCAGCCGACGGCTGTCGGTGATGGCGTCCACCGCGAAGCTGCGCAGCGCGTCCCGGTGGTGGCACCAGGCGTCGAGATACCAGTTGTCTCGGTAATGCACCAGTTGCTGCGGCGAAACGACGCGCTCCAGCACCTGGCCCGTCTCACGATTCATGTGCGTGATGCGCAGCCGCTGGCGGGCCAGGGTGGCGGCCGCTGCGTTGTTGAATGCGGAGGGCAGAACCTGGCGCTGGCCGGCATGCACGATGCGGATGCGCTGGGCCAGGCGCTCGCTGTCCACATCCAAGTCGTGCAGCAGTCGGCCGAGTCGCTCCTGCAAGGGGGCGATCTGGTCGGCCAGCGCCCCGGGGGCCACCCCTGCAATCAGTTGTTGCATCGTGGCCAAGGCCACCAGTTCTTCTGAAGAGAGCCACAGGCCCGGCAGTTCCTGACGGCCATGTCCGGGTTCCAGCCGGTAGCCGCCGAGTTGACGGTCATACACCACGGGGATATGCAGCTGCTCGCGCAGCTGGGCCATGTCGCGCTTGAGGGTGGCAATGGAGATACCCAGTTTCGCCATCAGTTCCTGGGTCGGTACCGCGTGGCGGCTCAGCAACAGGCTCTTGTAGCGGTACAGCCGCTGCATGTCTTTCATGGTCGTCTGATCGTATCAGGTTTTGATACGGTCCACCCCTACGCTAGGGAGGGTTGACATACAGGAGTCGGAACCATGAAAGTGATCCAGCGTTGGTGGGGTTGGCGGCAACGGGCGCGGGAGCGGGCCCAGGGCAGGTTCACGGCTGCCACTCAGGCATTGCCCGAGTGGCAGGTGCCGGCCTGCTGGCGTCGGCAGCGGTCACCAGACTGCTGGGCCTGCGGGCAGCACCGCTAGGCCCGCAGGATCGCCATTCGCTCAATAGCGGTAGACGCCTCGGCCGGTCTTGCGGCCCAGGTAGCCGGCGGCCACCATTTCCTTGAGCAGCGGGCAGGGGCGGTACTTGCTGTCGTTGAACTCGGCGAAGTACACGTTCATCACCGCCAGGCACACGTCCAGGCCGATCATGTCGGCCAGAGCCAGCGGGCCGATCGGGTGGTTGCAGCCCAGCTTCATGCCGGCGTCGATGTCCTCGGCGCTGGCCAGGCCCTCGGCGAGCACGAAGAAGGCCTCATTGATCATGGGCACCAGGATGCGATTCACCACGAAACCCGGCGCGTTCCTGACCGTGATCGGCGTCTTGCCCAGTTGCAGTGCCAGGGCATGGACCGAATCGTGGGTGGCATCGCTGGTCTGCAGGCCGCGGATGATCTCCACCAGCGCCATCATGGGCACCGGGTTGAAGAAGTGCATGCCGATGAAGCGGTCGGACCGTCCGGTGACGGCTGCCAGCTGCGTGATGCTGATGGAGCTGGTGTTGGTGGCGATCAGTGTTTCAGGGGCCAGCAGGCCGTCGAGCTGGCGCAGGATCTTGATCTTGAGCTCCAGGTTTTCGGTGGCGGCCTCGATCACCAGCTGGGCAACCTTCAGGTCGTCATATTGGGTGGAGCCTTTGATGCGCGCCAGTGCAGCGTCCTTGTCGGCCTGGGTGATCTTTTCTTTCTTGATCAGGCGGTCCAGGCTGGCGGCCACAGTGGCCAGGCCTTTCTGAACAGCGGCGTCGCTGATGTCGACCATGACAACGTTCAGGCCATTGACGGCGCACGCCTGCGCAATGCCGTTGCCCATGGTGCCGGCGCCAACGATGCCGACGGTGGTGATCTTGCTCATGGATATGCTCCTGGTTCTTGTGGGGAAATTGGCGGACACATTATCGTGTCCCGCAGCGTGCCTGGCTGTCGTGCATGAAGCAGGCAAGAAAAAACCCCGAGGGCCATGGGCGCTCGGGGTTTTGCAGGGGGCGCAGGCCGATCAGGCAGCGGCCTTGGAGGCCTTGGTCGGCTTGCCGGCGCTGACGGCGGTGGCCGTCACGGCGTTGAAGTTGGCTTCGGCCAGCTCGGTGGCTTGCTTGACGGCCTTCTGCACCGATTCCATGGCGGCGGTGGCGGTGGAGACCGCGTTCTTGACGGCGGCCACGGCCGACTCGGAGCCCTGGGGGGCGTTCTTGACGGCGGTGTCCACGGCCGACACGAACTGCTTCTGGGCGTCGGCAGCCTGAGCTTCGGCCAGCTTGGTGAATTCGGCACCGATGCCGGTGGCGATGTCGTACAGGTGACGGCTGTAGGAAGCGGCCTTCTCGGCCAACGGCTGGAGGGCAGCGTTCTGCAGGGCCACCAGCTCTTGCAGGTCTTTCACGCCCATCACGGCCTGGGCGTGGTTGGCGCCTTCGTTCAGCGAAGCCTTGGCGGCTTGCAGGTTCAGCTCGTTCAGCTTCTCGACGCTGGCCAGGGCCTTGTCGCTCAGATCGAACAGGGTGGCGATCTGGGCTTTCTGGGCGGCAATGATTTGTTCAACGGTCAACATGGCAATACTCCTTGAAAAGTGACTGACAGCAAAAAGGACTGTAGAGCGCTGTTGCGTCAAAACCGTGTCAGCCCGGTTATGCTGCGCTGCAACATTAAGGGTAAGTATAGGGGTTATCCCGTGGATTGCAAGCCTTTTTTGTTGCGGTGCAGCAAAAACCCGACAAACGGCGGGTTTCACAGCGGCCATCACAAAACTGTTATGGTTCGCCCTGTTTGACGTCAGGAATCCTTCATGCTTTACGCCTCCCTCAAGACCCTCCACGTGCTGTCGATCGTGATTTGGATCGGTGGCATGGTGTTCGCCCATTTCTTTCTGCGGCCCGCCGCTGCGACGCTGGAGCCCTCGGTGCGGTTGACGCTCCTGCACGGTGTGCTGAAGCGGTTCTTCACCGCCATCACCTATGTGTCGCTGCTGGCCCTCTTCACCGGCTTCTGGATGATGGGGAACGTGGCCAAGACGGTGGTGCAGGCCGGTGGCGAATTTCACGCCCCGCTGGACTGGACGGTGATGGCGCTGCTCGGCACGCTGATGGTACTGATCTTCGGGCACATCCGCTTTGCGCTGTACGGTCGCCTGTCGAAGGCGGTGGCGGTGTCTGACTGGTCCACCGCCGGCGTGGCCATGGACAAGATCCGTCAGTGGGTGCTGGTCAATCTGGCTCTTGGCGTTTTCATCGTCGTCGTCACCCTGATGATGTGACGACGGCTTCCTGGTTCAGCGCAGCGGCCGTTCGACGTGGCGCAGGTCAGGGTCCTGCGGATGGGTCTGCACGCTGAAGCCGAGGCGTCGGGCGAGTTCCAGCATGCCGTGGTTCTCGCGCAGCACGGTGCCCACGATGCGGCGGGTGCCATGGTCTTGCAGGTAGCGGATGAGCTTGTCCATCAGCAGCCATCCCAGTCGCATGCCTTTCATGTCTGAGCGGACGAGCACACCGAATTCGGCGGCGTCGTTGTCGGGGTCGCAGATGCCGCGCACCGCGCCGATGGTGGACTCACTGCCGTCGGATTCGGTCATCGTGGCGATGAAGGCCATCTCACGGTCGTAGTCGATCTGGGTCAGGCGGGCCAGCTCGCTGTGCTCAATGCTGCGCCGGCTGTAGAACAGGCGCATGCGGATGTCTTCCGGGTCGATTTTTTCCAGGAAGGCCCGGTGCTGGTATTCGTCTTCCGGGCGGATGGGCCGCAGCGTCACGACGCGGCCGTCCTTCAGCCGCTGGGTTTCAGACAGCTCCTGCGGATAGGGCCGGATGGCGAAGCGGTCGGCACCGGCAGGGCGCGCCGCACTCAGGCGCACGCGCGCGTCCAGGGCGATGGCGCCTTCATGGTCCACGATCAGCGGGTTGATGTCGAGCTCGGCGATCTCGGGAACGTCGGCGAGCAGTTGGGAAATGGCCACCAGGGCGGAGACGATGGCCTCCTGGCGAGCCGGGGGAACGTCCCGGTAACCCTCCAGGAGCTTGGCGATGCGGGTGCGCCCGATCAGCGAGCGCGCCAGCGTGGCGTTCAGGGGGGGCAGGGCCAGGGCCCGGTCGGCAACGACCTCCACGGCGGTGCCGCCCTGTCCGAACAGGATGACGGGGCCGAACAGCGGGTCGATGCTGGCGCCCACGATGAGCTCATGCGCATGGCGACGCTGGATCATGGGCTGCACGGTGAAGCCGTCCAGGCGCGCGCTGGGCCGGAACTCGGCGACGCGTTGCAGCATGGCCTCTGCCGCCTGCTGGACCTCGGCGGCATTGTGCAGGTTCAGGCGCACGCCGCCCACGTCCGACTTGTGGCTGATGTCGTGCGACAGGATCTTCAGCACCACCGGGTAGCCCAGGGTTTCGGCCGCGTACACCGCCGCCTGCGCTTCGGCCGGCACCACGCGCGTGGCCGTGACGGGAATGCCCGCACGCTTGAGCAGTTCCTTGGCCTCGGGCTCGGTGAGGAGTTCCCGCCCGTCGCGCAGCACGAAGTCGACGATCTCGCGGATCCCCGGCAGGTCCATGGCCTGTGCGTCGGGCAGGGCAGGCGGCGTCTCCATCAGCTCGATCTGGTGGCGGTGGTACTGGCGTAGGAAGGAGAAGGCACGCACCGCCTCTTCGGGCGTGTCGTAGTCGGGAATCCCGGCGTCGCGGAAGATTTCGCGGGCGCGGTTGACGGCACTGTGTCCGAGCCAGCTGCCCAGGACGCGGGGGGGCTTTTCGCTGGCCAGCGGGGCCAGGGCCTCGGCGATCTCGGTGCTGGGGACGATGGCGGTGGGCGCCTGCACGAAGAGGATGGCGGCATCCCGCGCCTGGCGCAGCACGGTCAGCGCATCCACATAGCGCTGGGCGGGGGCGTCACCGATGATGTCCACCGGGTTGGCGCGCGACCAGTTGGCCGGCAGCACCCGGTCGAGGTCGGCGATGAGTTCCGGGCTCAGGGTGGCGAGTTCCACCCCGGCATGGGCGGCCGCATCGGCCGCCATGACGCCCGCACCGCCGCCGTTGGTGAGCACGATCAGCTGTTCGCTGCGGTTGTCGCGGAAGCGGGCCAGCAGCTCCGCCGCCAGGAACAGGTGCTGCAGGGTGAAGACACGCAACATGCCGGCCCGGGAAATCGCAGCGTCGAACACCTCGTCCGAGCCGGCCAGGGCGCCGGTGTGGGAGGCAGCGGCCTTCTGGCCCTGGGCGGAGCGACCGGCCTTGACCACGATCACCGGCTTGTTGCGGGCCGCCGCACGCGCAGCCGACATGAACTTGCGCGGTGACTCGATCGACTCGATGTAGAGCAGGATGGCGCGGGTGCGCGGGTCGCTGCCTAGAAAGTCGAGCATGTCGCCGAAATCCACGTCGGCATGCTCCCCCAGCGAGACAAAGTGGGAAAAGCCGATCTGGCGCGAGTTGGCCCAGTCCAGCATGGCCGTGACCAGGGCCCCGGACTGCGAGACGAAGGCGATCGGACCCGGGCGGGCGTTGGCATGGGCGAAACTCGCGTTGAGCCCGAGGTGCGGCACCAGCATGCCGATGCAGTTGGGGCCCAGGATACGCAGGGTGTGCGGGCGCGCCGCATCGAGCATGGCCTGTTTCTGGATGGCGGTGAGCCCGGCCGTGACCACGACGGCGGCCTTGGTGCCACGCGCCCCCAGGGCGGCTATCAGGTCGGGAACCGTGGTGGCGGGGGTGCAGATCACCGCCAGGTCGGGCGCTTCGGGCAGTTCGGCCACCGAGGCATAAACCTCTTGTTCACCCAGCCACCGGTGCTTGTGGTTGACCGGATAGAGCCGTCCTTGGAAGCCTTGCGAGAGGTTGCGCCAGACCGTGGCACCAACGCTGTGGGGGCGTTCGGAGGCTCCGAAGACAGCCACGCTGCGGGGGGCGAAGAGCGAATCGAGGTGGCGTACGGTCATGGGTTCTTCCGGGTGGACATCCAGGCGATCAGGGAGGAGCGCATGGCCTCCTCGACGGTCATGTTGATCGGGGTAAGCCACTCGCGCGGCACGAATACCGTGTACCCTCCGATCATGTAGCCCATGGGCAGGTAGACGGCCACGCGGTCACCCGGCAGAAAACCCTTGGGCAGACCGTGCATGTGGTTGCGGGTGATGAGCCCGACGATCTCCAATTGATGGTCGGGAAGGCGCAGGATGACGACCTGCTGTGCCGTTTCACCGCGGTTCTGGGGCGAGAAGTAGTCCGCAAAGCTTTTGAGCGAGTTGTACACGCTCTTGACCACCGGGATGTTGGTGAACGGCAGTTCCACCCAGTTCAGCAGCCGCGAGGTGGCGTCGCGCGAAATCACGAACCCGGTCAGCACGATGACGCCGGCCGTCAGGATCAGTCCCAGGCCGGGAATGTAAAAATTGCCGACAATCGGGCGGATGAACTGCATCGCGAAAGCTTCCGACCAGGACACCAGCGTGAACAGCAGGTACACGGTCAGCCCGAGGGGCAGGATGGTGATCAGTCCCCGAAGAAAATACTGGGACAGGCGCTTCATGATCGATGTGTGAGTGCTGGGTTGCATACCGAATACCCGTACCCTATTGAAAACGGGAATTGTGAAAGTTTGATGCAGTATCCATTGTGCGCGATCGCGATGCGCGGAACGAAAGGCGGCATGTCGGAATTCAAGAGGTGGGTGTTGGGGGTGCTTGGCGCCGTGGTGCGGGTCCTGCTGTGGCTGGTGATGGCCGTGGTGGCGGTGTTCCTGCTGGCCGTGGCGCTGGTGTTGCTCCTTCTGGGGGTGTTCTGGGCGTTGTTGCGGGGCAAGCGGCCCCAGGCCCCGGTGTTCGTGGGGCGCTTCCAGCGGTTCACCACGGAGCGGGTGTGGCCGGGTGCGGCCCGTTCCGGTGGCGCGGCTCGTGCCAGCCATACCGAGGTGGTGGACGTGGAGGTGCGTGAAGTGGATGACCGCACGCCCGGTGACTCGCCGCCTCGGCAAGACCATCCTCCGGGCCTTGAAGATCGCCGGCCTTGAGTCGGCGCGTAGGCGGTGCTCAGGGCTTCTTCAGTTCCAGGGCCGCCGCATACAGCGCGTTGCGTGAAGCGCCGGTGATTTCGGCGCTCAGGCGCGCTGCCGACTTCACCGGCAGTTCCTGCAGCAGCAGGGCAAGTACCCGCAAGGTCTCCCCGTCCAGCCTGTCTGGTTCCGACGCGGCAGAAGGTGTAACGGGATGCAACACAAGGATGAACTCGCCTCGGTGACGGTGCTCCGACGCGTCCAGCCAACCCGGCAGGTCCGTGCAGGGCAGGGTGGCGATTTCCTCGAACTGCTTGGTGAGCTCACGCCCAAGCGTGACCGCTCGCTGATTGAGCGCAGCGAGGTCCTTGGCCAGGAGGCCGATGCGGTGTGGAGCCTCCAGTAGCACACAGGCCTGCGTCTGCTGGGCGAGGCGGCGCAGTGCCGCTTGCCGGTCCGCCCCCTTGGGGGGCAGGAAGCCCGTGAATTCGAACGCCGGCCCTTGCCCGGTGGAGGCCAACCCGGCCACGCTGAGCAAGGCGGTCACGCTGCTTGCGCCCGGTAGCGGGATGCAGCGCAGCCCGGCGTGCACCACGGCGCGGCACAGCCGGGCGCCCGGGTCGCTGATGCCGGGCGTACCTGCATCGCTCACATAGGCGATGCGTTCTCCCTGCATCAAGCGCCGCACGATCCCGGCGGCTGCCTCGGCCTCGTTGTGCTCGTGCACCGACAGCAGGGGGCGATCGAGCCCATAGGCCTGCAGCAGCGGCGCGGTGTGGCGGGTGTCCTCGCAGGCCACGGCATCGACCAGGCTCAGCACCTGCAGCGCGCGCAGGGTGATGTCGGCCAGGTTGCCGATGGGCGTGGCAACGACGTACAGCGCACCGGCGGGATAATGCTGCTCACCCGCCACGGCCTGCGCGGCCTGCAGGACGGTTGGGGCAGAAAGGTTCGGAGTGACCATGAGTTCAGGGAGCATAGCCCGTCAGGGCAAGGGGGCCGTTGACCGGCCGGTGAGTACCAGGCAGCGGGGCGATGCGGCAGAAGACCGTGCACTGGCGTTTCTGCAGGCCCGGGGGCTGCGACTGCTTCGGCGCAATTTTCACACGCCGGGGCGGGGAGGTGGGGAAATCGATCTGGTCATGCAGGCGGCCGACGGGACGGTGGTGTTCGTGGAGGTGCGTCAGCGCCGGTCCCGGTCGTACGGTGGGGCTGCGGCCACCGTCGGGGGGGTGAAGCAGCGCCGGCTGATCTTCGCGGCCCGCCACTACCTCAGCCGGCTGTCCAGGATGCCCCCGTGCCGTTTTGATGTGGTGGCGGTGCAGGGCGAAGGGGACGACGGCCAGATCGAATGGATCGAAGGCGCCTTCACCGCCGATGGCTGGTGAGCGGCCACAGCCTGACGGGCTGCATTCTGTTACCAACCCGGCGGGGAACCTGGCCGGGGGCCCGGGTATCATCAGCCCATGCTTTTGCAACGGATACAGCAGCACTTCATCGACAGCGCCGACCTGAAGTACCAGTGCGCCCAGTCGGTTGCGCCGCAGGTCGAGTCGGCCGTGGGCGCGGTGCTGGCCGCGCTCACGGGCGGGGGCAAGGTGCTGGCCTGCGGCAGCGGCGTCTCTGCCGGTCTGGTGCAGGCCTTTGTCGCATCGCTGGTGGGTCGCTTCGAGCGTGACCGCCCCGAGCTGGCCGCATTCGCCCTGGGCTCCAACGCGGCCGTGGTCACCGGGCTCTACAACACGTTCGAGGCCCGTGCCGTTTTCGGTCGCCAGGTTCGCGCTTTGGGGTTGCCCGGGGACGTTCTGCTCGTCGCCACGACGCAGACCCAGTCGGCCGACATCCTCGGGGCGGTGGAGGCGGCGCACGACCGTGACATGGTCGTGGTGGCGCTGTGCGGGGCGAAGCCGGGGCCGCTGGGGCCCCTGCTCAAGGACACCGACGTGCTCATCAATGTGCCGTCGGAGCGGCTGTCGCGCATCCACGAGCTGCACCTGATGGTGCTGCACTGTGTGTGCGACGGGTTGGATGTACAGCTGCTCGGAGACGACAGCGAAACGGAGATCGACGAATGACCGCAATCAATGGAACGGCCTGGCGCCGTGTGGCTGGCAGCGTGCTCGTGGCCACGGCGTTGACGGCAGGCCTGTCGGCCTGCGCTCCCCTGGTGGTCGGGGGGGCGGTGGGCACGGGGATGTTGGTGGCCACCGACCGCCGGACCTCGGGGGCCCAGCTGGAGGACCAGGGGATCGAAATGCGCGCCGGCACCCGCTTGCGGGAGGCCTTTGGCAGCAGTGCCCGGGTGGTGGTGACGAGCTACAACCGGCGTGTGTTGCTGACCGGCGAGGTTCCCAGCGAAACCGATCGCGCGCAGGCCCTGCGCATCGTCTCGACGGTGGACAACGTGGCCGAGATCGTCGACGAACTGGCGGTGATGGCGTCCCCCTCGCTGACGGCCCGCTCGTCCGACGCGCTGGTCACGGCCCGCGTGAAGGCGGCCATGGTCGATGCCCGTGACCTGTTCGCCAATGCGTTCAAGGTCACGACCGAACGTGGCACCGTCTACCTGATGGGGCGTGTGACCCAGCGGGAGGCCGATCGCGCCACCGAGGTCACCCGCAGCATTCCCGGCGTACAGCGCGTGGTCCGGGTGTTCGAAATCATCAGCGAGGAAGAACTCGCCCGCATCCAGCCGCGTCAGGCGCCAGGCGGTACGGCGGGCAGCCAGTGAGTCACCGCAGGCGGCGGATCAGGCTGGAGGTGTCCCACCGGCCGCCGCCCTTCTGCTGCAGGTCGGCGTAGAACTGGTCCACCAGCGCCGTCACCGGCAGGCGCGAACCGTTGCGTTTGGCTTCCTCCAGCACCAGGCCCAGATCCTTGCGCATCCAGTCGACGGCGAAGCCGAAGTCGAAGCGGTCCTCGACCATGGTGGGGCCGCGGTTGTCCAGCTGCCAGCTTTGTGCCGCGCCTTTGCCGATCACGTCCAGCACACGCGGCATGTCCAGCCCGGCGTTCTGGCCAAAGGCGATGGCTTCGCTGAGGCCCTGAAGCAGCCCGGCGATGCAGATCTGGTTCACCATTTTGGTGAGCTGGCCGGCGCCGCTCGGACCCATGAGGGTGAAGGCGCGGGAAAAGGCCATGGCCACGGGTTTGACGCGCTCGAAGCTGTCGGCCTCACCGCCGCACATCACCGTCAGCAGGCCGTTCTGGGCCCCCGCCTGGCCGCCCGAAACCGGAGCGTCGATGAAATGGCGACCACTGGCCTGTGCCATGGCCGCCAGTTCGCGTGCCACGTCGGCCGAGGCCGTGGTGTGGTCCACCAGCACGGTGCCCGGTGCCATGCCGGCAAGAGCGCCGTGTTCGCCGAGCACCACGGCACGGAGATCGTCGTCGTTGCCGACACAGCAGAAGACGATGTCGGCCTGTGACGCCGCCTCACGTGGGGTGGGGGCGCTGAGGGCCCCGTGGGCGCTGAATTCGGCCACGAAGGCCGCGGCCTTGGAGGCGTTGCGGTTGTACACGGTGACCCGATGCCCCGCCCGCGCCAGATGGCCGGCCATAGGGTAGCCCATGACACCCAGCCCGATGAAGGCGACGCGGTGGGGGGGGCAGGCGGCGTAGTTCTTGTCGTTCAGGCTGGGCATCGGATCAGAGGAGGGTGAGGTGTTCGGTGCCGGCGGCCAGGTCGGTGGTACGCGCGCGCTGGCTGTTGAGCTTGATGTTGAGCTTCAGGTCGTTCTGCGAATCGGCGTTGCGCAAGGCGTCCTCGTAGGTGATGAGACCGGCCTCGAAGGCGTCGAACAAGGCCTGGTCGAAGGTCTGCATGCCCACTTCCCGGCTCTTTTTCATGGTCTCCTTGATTTCGTTGATCTCGCCCTTCATGATCTGGTCCGCGATCAGCGCGCTGTGCAGCAGTACCTCCACGATGGCGTAGCGGCCCTTGCCGTCCTGCCGGGGCAGCAGGCGCTGGGCAACCATGCCGCGCAGGTTGAGCGAGACGTCCTTCAGCACCTGGGCGTGGGCTTCTTCGGGGAAGAAGTTGATGATGCGTTCCATGGCCTGGTTGGCGCTGTTGGCGTGCAGCGTCGCCAGACACAGGTGGCCGGTTTCGGAGAACGAGATGGCGTGCTGCATGGTCTCGCGGTCACGGATTTCGCCCATGAGGATGACGTTGGGGGCCTGTCGCAGAGAGTTTTTGAGCGCGATTTCCCAGCCGTCGGTGTCCAGCCCGACTTCGCGCTGGGTGATGATGCAGTTCTTGTGCTGGTGCACGAACTCGACCGGGTCCTCAATGGTGACGATGTGGTCGTGTGTGTTTTCGTTGCGCCAGTCCACCATGGCCGCCAGCGTGGTGGATTTGCCCGAACCGGTTCCGCCGACCAGGATGCAGATGCCGCGCTTGGCGAGTGCGAGGTTCTTGAGCACCTGCGGCAATCCCAATTCGTCCACCGTGGGGATTTTGGCCGGAATGGTGCGCATGACCAAGCCCGCCTTGCCCATCTGCACGAAGGCGTTGACCCGGAAACGCCCGATGCCGCCGGGGGCGATGGCGAAGTTGCACTCCTTGGTGCGTTCGAATTCGGCGGCCTGCTTGTCGTTCATGATGGCGCGGGCCAGCGCCTGGGTATGCTGGCCGCTCAGCGGCTGGGGAGAGACCTTGGTGATCTTGCCGTCGACCTTGATGGCCGGAGGGTAGTCGGCCGTGAGAAACAGGTCGCTGCCGTTGCGGCTGACCAGCAGGCGGAGCAGGTCGTGGACGAAGTTGCTGGCTTGATCGCGTTCCATGGAGCGGCTCCTTCGGCGTCAGCCGGGGAAGTTGTCGGGGATCTTGGCTTTGGATCGGGCTTCGGTGGAGGTCACCACGTTGCGCCGGACCAGGTCCATCAGGCTCTGGTCCAGCGTCTGCATGCCGAAGCTGTTGCCGGTCTGGATGGCCGAGTACATCTGCGCCACCTTGTTTTCGCGGATGAGGTTGCGCACCGCGGGTGTGCCGATCATGATTTCGTGCGCGGCGACACGGCCGTTACCGTCTGCCGTTTTGAGCAGGGTCTGCGAGATGACTGCCACCAGGGATTCGGAGAGCATGGCGCGCACCATCTCCTTCTCTTCCGGCGGGAACACGTCCACGATCCGGTCGATGGTCTTGGCGGCGCTGGAGGTGTGCAGCGTTCCGAACACCAGGTGGCCGGTTTCGGCGGCGGTCATGGCCAGGCGAATGGTTTCCAGGTCCCGCATCTCGCCCACCAGAATGGCGTCCGGATCCTCGCGCAGGGCGGAGCGCAGCGCGTTCGAGAAACTCAGCGTCATGGGGCCGACCTCGCGCTGGTTGATCAGGCACTTTTTGGATTCGTGGACGAATTCGATCGGGTCTTCGATCGTGAGGATATGGCCGTATTCGTGCTCGTTGAGGTGGTTGACCATGGCAGCCAGGGTGGTGGACTTGCCGGAACCGGTGGGTCCGGTGACAAGGACCAGTCCGCGCGGCTTGAGGGCGAGTTCGCCGAAGATCTTGGGGCAGTTGAGCTGCTCCAGGGTGAGAATCTTGGACGGGATGGTGCGGAACACGGCTGCCGCACCGCGCTTCTGGTTGAAGGCGTTGACGCGGAACCGGGCGAGTCCGTCGATTTCGAACGAGAAGTCCACTTCCAGGAACTCCTCGTAGTGCTTGCGCTGCTGGTCCGTCATGATGTCGTACACCATGGCGTGCACCTGCTTGTGGTCCAGCGGCTCGACGTTGATGCGCCGCACATCGCCGTGGACCCGTATCATCGGCGGGAGGCCGGCGGAGAGGTGGAGGTCCGAGGCCTTGTTCTTGGTACTGAAGGCCAGCAGCTGCGTGATGTCCATCCCGTTTCCCGATATTGATCAATTGTTCCATTATGGCAACGATTTCAGCCAATCTCCAACTGGTGCGTGAGCGGGTGGCCGCAGCCTGCCGCCGGCATGGGCGTGACCCGGGCAGCGTGTCGTTGCTGGCCGTCTCCAAGACCTTCGGGGTGGACGCCGTCGCGCAGGCGCATGCCGCCGGCCAGCGCGCCTTCGGCGAGAACTACGTGCAGGAGGGGGTGGACAAGATCGAGGCGGCGCACCGGCTGGGTCTGGCCGGCCTGGAGTGGCACTGCATCGGGCCGCTGCAGAGCAACAAGACCCGGTCCGTGGCGGAGCACTTCGACTGGGTGCATGCCGTGGACCGGCTCAAGATCGCACAGCGGCTGAGTGACCACCGCCCGGATGGGCTGCCACCCCTGCAGGTCTGCGTTCAGGTCAACATCGACGGGGGGGCGAGCAAGTCCGGTGTCGTGCCTGGGGAGGCGCTTGCCCTGGCGCAGGCGGTGGCGGCCCTGCCGCGTCTGCGCTTGCGCGGGCTCATGTGCATCCCCGAACCCGCGTCCGACTTCGAATCCGCCCGGGCCGTGTTCGCCCGGGCCGCCGATCTGTTCCGGGTTCTGCAGGCAACGGGTCTGCCGGTGGATACGCTGTCCATGGGCATGAGCGACGATCTGGAGGCCGCCATTGCGGCCGGCAGCACGATGGTGCGGGTCGGCAGCGCCATCTTTGGCCAACGCAGCTATCCGGCCGGTGGTTGAGCTGGTGGCTTGGCGGGAGGGTCAAGCCGCTGGATCAGTCGATCCAGCAGGCGATAGACCTCGTCCGTGAAGGCGGGGCCGAGCGTTTCTTCCAGTTCTCGGTAGGTGGCCTCGATGCGCGGGGCCAGCCGTTGTGCCAGCGCCGCTCCCTGATCCGAGGCGGACACCAGCACACGCCGCTGGTCGTGTGGCAGTCGTTGTCGGTGGATGAGGCCCAGATCCTCCATGCGGGCCAGGATGCCAGCGAGGCTGGGGCTGGACAGGCAGCAGATGTCACCGATCTGTCGTGGCTCCAGAGCGTCGTGTTCCAGCAGGGCACGCAGGATGCGCCACTGCTGCTCGGTGACGCCCGCGTCGTTGAGGATGGGGCGAAAGCGAACGAACACGGCTTCTCGGGCCTGCAGCAGCAGCAGGGGCAGGTTGCGGTGCGTGAACGGTGAAGCGGGCATGAGCGTTCCGACGAAAGGGCAGGGGTGGGACTTGACTCGCTAATATAGGAGCAAATAAAATACTCACATATTAGTAAATTACAGGATGCCTCATGCATGCTATGCCTGCGATTCCGTTGGCACCCCACCGTCTCTCGGGCGTGGTGTACGGCGTGCTGTTCAATCACACGCCTGCACTGGCCGCTCTGGGTGAGCAGGTGAACCGGGCGCCCTACCAGGGGGCTCCCAAGGCGCCGGTGTTGTACCTGAAGCCGCGCAACACGCTGGTCGGTGATGGCGCTGAGGTGTCTGTCCCGGCCGAGGCGCCGGAGCTGGAGGTGGGGGCCGCATTGGGGGTGGTCATTGGCCGCCCGTCGTGCAAACTCACATTGACCAATGCCCTTGATCATGTGGCGGGCTACACCGTGGTCAACGATGTGAGCGTGCCGCATGACAGCTACTACCGGCCTTCTGTGCGTTTCAAGGCTCGTGATGGTTTCTGCCCGATCGGACCTGATGTCGTGCCGCGCCACAGAGTGCAGCATCCCGATGCCCTGCGTGTACGGGTCATGGTGGATGGCGTTCTGCGGCAAGAGACCACGACCGGTGAGCGAATCCGCGGCCTGGCCCAGTTGCTGGTCGACGTCACCGACTTCATGACCTTGCAGCCTGGCGACGTACTGATGACAGGCGTGGCTGCCGGTGCCCCCCGAGCGAAGGCGGGACAGGAGGTCATGATCGACATCGAAGGCGTGGGATGCCTGCGCAACCGCTTTGTGGCCGAATCCGTGATCCCGGGAGACCACGCATGAAGACTGCTCGCGTGGCCTACGCAGGCGCTCTCCACACGGCCTCCCCGCATGGGGCGGATCTGCGGCTGACCGATGGGCGCATCGTCTCGGAAGAGGCCGTGGTCTGGTTGCCACCGTTCGAAGTCGGCACCGTCATCGCCTTGGGCCTGAACTACGCTGATCACCTCAAGGAGTTGTCCAAAGAGCTGACGGTCACGGCCAAAGACGAGCCACTGGTGTTCCTGAAGGGACCCGGCAGTCTCATCGGGCATCGGGGGCAGACGCGTCGACCCAACGGCGTGGGCTTCATGCACTACGAGTGCGAACTGGCGGTGGTCATTGGCAAGACCGCCAGGCACGTGAAAGCCGCCCATGCGATGCAGCACGTGGCGGGTTACACCGTGTGCAACGACTACGCGATTCGCGACTACCTGGAGAACTGGTACCGCCCCAACCTGCGCGTGAAAAATCGCGATGGCGGCACCGTGCTCGGCCCCTGGTTCGTGGATGCGGAGGATGTTCCCAACCCACACAACCTGAGATTGCGTACCCTGGTCAACGGCAAGGTGACCCAGGAGGGCACAACCGCCAACATGGTCAACGACATCCCAACGTTGATTGAATACCTCAGCGGCTTCATGACCTTGCAGGCCGGTGACGTGATCCTGACCGGCACGCCCGATGGCGTGGTGAACGTGAACGTGGGCGACGAGGTCGTCACAGAAATTGAAGGCATCGGCCGCCTCGTCAACACCATCGTGGGCGACGAGGCGTTCGGTCGCTGAAAGCATTCCTCAGGAGAAAACATGCGCATCGATCATCTGATCAACGGCCAGAGCGTGGCCGGCACCGACTATTTCGACACCATCAACCCGGCCACCCAGGAGGTGCTTGCCGAAGTGGCCAGGGGTGGAGAAGCGGAAGTCAACGCGGCCGTGGCGGCAGCGAAGGCGGCGTTTCCAGCATGGGCCAACCAACCTGCGGCTGAGCGCGCCAAATTGATTCGCAACCTCGGTGATCTGATTGCGAAGCATGTGCCCGAAATCGCCAAGACCGAAACCCGGGACTGCGGCCAGACCATCAGCCAGACCGGCAAGCAGTTGGTCCCGCGCGCCGCCGACAACTTCCACTACTTCGCCGAGATGTGCACCCGCGTGGACGGCCACACCTACCCCACGTCCACGCACCTGAACTACACCCTGTTTCATCCGGTGGGCGTGTGTGCGCTCATCAGTCCGTGGAACGTGCCCTTCATGACGGCCACGTGGAAGGTGGCTCCGTGTCTGGCGTTCGGCAACACGGCGGTGCTGAAGATGAGCGAACTCAGCCCCCTGACTGCGGCGCGTCTGGGCGAGCTGGCGCTGGAGGCGGGCATCCCTGCAGGGGTGCTGAACATCGTGCACGGGTATGGGCAGGAAGCCGGCGAGCCGCTCGTGGCGCACCCGGATGTGCGGGCCATCAGCTTCACCGGTTCCACCGCCACGGGCAACCGCATCGTGAAGGCAGCCGGCTTGAAGAAGTTCAGCATGGAACTGGGCGGCAAGAGCCCGTTCGTGATCTTCGACGACGCCGACCTGGACCGTGCGCTGGACGCCGCCGTGTTCATGATCTTCAGCAACAACGGCGAGCGCTGCACGGCGGGCAGCCGCATTCTGGTGCAGCAGAGCATCTACGCCGACTTCGCGGCCAAATTTGCCGAGCGTGCCAGGCGCATCGTGGTCGGTGACCCGCTCGATGAAAAAACCATTGTTGGCCCGATGATCAGTCGGGGTCACCTGGCCAAGGTGCGCAGCTACATCGAACTGGGCCCGAAGGAAGGCGCCACGCTGCTGTGCGGCGGGCTGGACCGCCCGTCTTACGCGCCCGAGCTGCCCGCCCATGTGGCGCAAGGCAACTACGTGTGGCCTACGGTGTTCGCAGACGTGGACAACCGCATGCGCATTGCGCAGGAAGAAATCTTCGGTCCCGTGGCCTGCCTGATCCCGTTCCGCGACGAAGCGCACGCGATTGAACTGGCCAACGACATTCAGTACGGCCTGTCCAGCTACGTGTGGACCGAGAACATTGGCCGTGGGCACCGCGTGGCGGCAGCCATCGAGGCGGGCATGTGCTTCGTCAACAGCCAGAACGTGCGCGATCTGCGCCAACCCTTTGGCGGCACCAAGGCCAGCGGTACGGGGCGCGAAGGTGGCACCTGGAGTTACGAGGTGTTTCTGGAGCCCAAGAACGTGGCGGTTTCCCTTGGGGCACACCATATTCCCCACTGGGGCGTTTGAACACATTCAGCAGGAGACACACCATGGGCAAAGTCGCACTGGTCGGCAAGATCACCCACGTGCCGTCGATGTACCTCAGCGAGCTGGACGGCCCGCGCAAGGGCACGCGGCAGGACGCCATCGACGGCCACAAGGAAATCGCGCGCCGCTGCAAGGCACTGGGGGTGGACACCATCGTCGTGTTCGACACCCACTGGCTGGTCAACGCCAACTACCACATCAACTGCGCCCCCAGCTGGCAAGGCACCTACACCAGCAACGAACTGCCGCACTTCATCAGCAACATGCCGTTCGCCATTCCCGGCAACCCGGAACTGGGGCAACTGCTGGCCAAGGTGTGCAACGAGCACCAGGTGGAGACGCTGGCCCACCACGCCACCACGCTCGACCCCGAATACGGCACCCTGGTGCCCATGCGCTACATGAACGAAGACCAGCACTTCAAGGCGGTTTCCGTGTCGGCCCTGTGCACCGTGCACTACCTGAACGACAGCGCTCGCCTGGGCTGGGCCATGCGCAAGGCCGTGGAGGAGCACTACGACGGCACCGTGGCCTTCCTGGCCAGCGGCTCGCTGAGCCACCGCTTCGCGCAGAACGGCCTGGCGCCGGAATACGCCTTCAAGATCTGGAGCCCCTTCCTGGAACAGCTCGACCGCCGCGTGGTGGAGATGTGGCAGCAAGGCCAGTGGAAAGACTTCTGCGAAATGCTGCCCGAATACGCCAGCAAGGGCCATGGCGAAGGCTTCATGCACGACACCGCCATGATGCTGGGCGTGCTGGGCTGGAGCGAGTACCAGGGCCGCGCCGAGGTGATCACGCCTTACTTTGGCGCTTCGGGCACGGGGCAGATCACCGCCGTGTTCCCCGTTGACCCCGTGACCGGCAAGGCCATTCCAGCAGCCCAGGCCTCCCGGGCTGACGGCTACACCTCTGTCGCCACACGGCTTTGAAGGCACACGTCGCCATGCCCCACCTCGTCATCCTCTACACACCCAACCTCGACCGCCCTGTCGATGAGGGTGGCTGCGACATGTCGGCCCTGTGCCGCGCCCTGGCCGACACCATGCTCGCCGTGCGCGACGAAGACGACCGCCAGGTCTTCCCCACCGGCGGCACGCGTGTGCTCGCCTACCCTGCCGCGCATTGCGCCGTCGCAGATGGTGGAACGGCGGGCCGTGCAGCGGGGGGCGACGGCGACTACGCCTTCGTCTACCTCAACCTGCGCATGGGCCGGGGCCGCAGCGCCGCCACGCACCGCAAGGTCGGCGACGCGCTGCTCATGGCCACGAAATCGCACTTCCAGCCGCTGTTCTCGCGGCGCCACATCGGCGTCACGCTGCAGATCGACGAAGGCCAGGAGGTCTTCGACGCCAAGCACAGCAACCTCCACCCCCTGTTCACCCCCAAGGCCTGACCCATGCTGTCCGACGCACAGATCCAGGAACTCGCCGCCGAACTGGACCACAGCCAGAAGGCCCGCGTGCAGGTCGAACACTTCTCCAAACGCTTCCCCGGCATGACGCTGGAAGACGGCTACCGCATCAGCCGCGCCTGGGTGGCACTGCAGCTGGCCGAAGGCAGGCATGTCATCGGACACAAGATCGGCCTCACCTCGCGCGCCATGCAGCAGGCCAGCCAGATCGACGAGCCCGACTACGGCACCCTGCTCGACGACATGCTCTACACCTGCACACCCGGCCAGGTGCTGGACATCCCCACCAGCCGCTTCCTCAAGCCCCGCGTGGAGGTGGAACTGGCCTTCGTGCTCAAGGCGCCGCTGCAAGGCCCCCACGTGACCGTGGAACAGGTTCTGGACGCCACCGAATACGTCACCCCCGCCATCGAGATCATCGACGCGCGAATCGAGCAGTTCGACCGCCAGACCCAGGTCATGCGCAAGGTGTTCGACACCATCAGCGACAACGCGGCCAACGCCGGCATCGTGGTAGGTGCGGGCCGCGCTGCGCCGCGCGAACTGGACCTGCCCTGGTGCGGCGCCATCCTGCGGCAGAACGGGGTGGTGGAAGAAACCGGGCTGGCCGCAGGCGTCCAGGGCGACCCGGCCATCGGCATTGCGTGGCTGGCCAACAAGCTGGCGCCCTGGGGCGAGCGGCTGGAAGCCGGGCAGACTGTGCTGGCAGGCTCGTTCACGCGCCCCGTGGCCGCACGCCCAGGTGACCTGTTCGACGCCGACTACGGCCCGCTTGGCCGCCTGCAGTTCCGCTTCGTCTGAGCACCCAAAAACACGCCGGAGACAAACCCCATGGAATCCCCCTACATCCGCCCCGCACGCTTCAGCCCCGAGGAGTGGGACGCCCGCGTCAAGCTCGCCGCCACCTACCGCATCTTTGCCCACCTGGGCTGGGCGGAGCTGATCTACAACCACATCTCGTTGCGCGTGCCGGGCGCCGAACCACACTTCCTCATCAACCCCTTCGGCCTGCACTACAGCGAGGTCACCGCCTCCAACCTGGTGAAGGTGGACATCGAAGGCAACATCGTCGGCCACTCCGACTGGCCCATCAACCCGGCAGGGTTCACCTTCCATGGTGCCATCCACGCGGCCATGCCTGAAGCCCACTGCGTGATGCACGTGCACACCACCCCCACGCTGGCCGTGTGCTGCACGCAGGAAGGCCTGTCCTACACCAACTTCTACGCCGCGCAACTGTGGGACCAGGTGGCCTACCACGAGTTCGAGGGCATCACCGTGCACCTGGACGAAGGCCAACGCATTCTGGACAGCGCTGGCGGCAAGCCCGTGTTGCTGCTGCGCAACCATGGGCCTGTGGTCATCGGCCGCACACTGGCACAAGCCTTCAACCTGATGTGGCTGGTGCAGCGCGCCTGCGAGGTGCAGGTGGCATCTCAGGCGCTGGGGCCGCTGCGCCCCATTCCTGTGCCGGTGCTGGAAAAATGCGTGCGCGACTCCCTCAACTTCAACCCCAACTTTGGTGCCGGTGAAGACTCCTTCGCTGCCATGCAAAGACTCATCGACCGGGTCAACCCCGGTTATGCTGTGTGAGGCCCGAAGCGTTTCACCCCTTGCACTTTGAACTGGATCCGGCGATGCACCTTCCCCCCAACCCGTTCCTCCACGCGCTTCGTGCGGGCCGGCCGCAGATCGGTCTGTGGCTGGGCCTGGCCGATGGGTACAGTGCCGAAATTCTGGCCGGTGTCGGTTTCGACTGGTTGCTGATCGATGGAGAGCACGCACCCAACGATCTGCGCTCCATGCTGGGCCAGCTCCAGGCGGTGGCGAGCGCTGCCACGGCCCTGCCGCCGGGCCAGCAGCCCTCACACGCCATCGTCCGGGTGCCGGTGGGTACGGGCGATGTGGGCACGGCGCTGATCAAGCAGGTCCTGGACATCGGCGCCCAGACCTTGCTGGTGCCGATGGTGGACACACCGGAGCAGGCGGCGCAGGTGGTCCGCGCCGCCAAGTACCCGCCACAGGGCGTGCGCGGCATGGGCAGTGCGTTGGCGCGGGCGTCCCGCTGGCAGGCCTACCCGCAGTACGTGCACGAGGCCAATGCCCAGGTGGGTGTGCTGCTGCAGGCGGAAACCGTCGAGGCGATGCGCCATCTGGACGCGATCGCCGCGACGCCCGGTGTGGACGGCGTTTTCATTGGCCCGGCAGATCTGAGCGCGAGCATGGGCCATGTCGGTGACCCGGGGCATCCCGAGGTGCAGGCCGCCATCCTGGACGGGATTGCTCGCATCCGTGCGGCGGGAAAGGCAGCCGGCATTCTGGCCAGCGACCGTGCGCAGGCCCGGCACTATCTGGAGGCGGGGGCCTTGTTTGTGGCGGTGGGGGTGGACACCGTGCTGTTGAGCCGGGCCGCCCGAGATCTGCTCGCGGCGTTCAAGGGGGCGTCGATGTCCAAGGCTGTCGCAGGGAGTGGGCCTTACGGTTGATCCGGTGCCACGGCCTGGACGGCCGACAGCGCGGCGCGCAAGTCGTCCTCGGTGGCCAGCATCCGCAGTGCAACGAGGTCGTCCAGCTCGCCTGCGGCACGGAGCACCTGTTCCACGGGCAGTTTCACGCCCACCAGCCACCACTCGCGCTGCTGCGCGGCCAGCTGGGTGCGTAGCCGTGCGAACACCTCGACCCCGGTGGCGTCGATGCGGTTGATCGGCTGCGCGAGCAGCACCACCCGTCGCGTCTGGGGGTGGGTGGCCAGGTGGTCGGTGATGGCCCGCTCCAGCGCGCTCGACGAACCGAAGTCGAGCGCGGCGTCCATGCGCAGCGCGTAGGTGTGCGGGGCGATGGGCGGCAACTGCCAGAGGTGGCGGTCGCGCAGCCGCCCGTCGGCATGCACCCCCACCTCGATGATGCGGGGGTGTAGCCGCTGGTACAGGAAGTGGCTCAGGGACATCAGCACCCCGGCCAGGACGCCCCAGTAAATCTGCGGTGCCGCCAGCAGAGTGATCACGAAGGTGGCCCCCGCCGTGGTGGCCTCCACCCGGGAAATGGCCCAGAGGCGGCGAAACTCCATTGGCTTGAGAAGCCCCACCACCGCGACCACCACGATGGCGGCCAGCACCGCCTGCGGGACGGCGCCAAGCACTGGCAAGAGCCACAGGAGCGCTGCCGCCACGATGCCGACGGAGAACACCGTGGCCCAACCGGTCTGCGCACCGGCGTAGAGGTTGAGCGCCGAACGGGAGAACGACGAGCTCGTCGGAAACGACCCGCTCAGGCCCGATGCGACCTTGGCCAGACCCTGTCCGACCAGATCCTGATCCTGGTCCCAGGGGCGCCCTCGGCGTGCACTGTCGATCTTGGCACTGGCGGCCGTTTCCAGAAAACTCACCAGCGAGATCACCAGCACCGGCACCGCCAGTTGCCCCAGCACCGACCACCCCGGCCAATCCGGCAGGTACGGCATCGGCAGTCCGCTCGGCAGATGGCCCACCACACGTCCGCCCCCCTCGGCAAAGCCCATCCAGTGACTCAGCCCGGCAGCGCCCAGCACGATTAGCAGCACCGAGGGAAAGGCGGGTTTCCAGCGCCGGACCGCCATCAGCAATGCCAGACTGCCCAGGCCGAAGAGCAGCGAGGGCCCATGCACCGCCTGCCACCACGCGCCGTCTGGTGGCGGTCCGTACCACCCGAGCAGGCCCCCCAGTTGCGAACCGATGATGAGCACGGCGGCTGCCTGGGTGAAAGCCGTGAGCACGGGGGCGTTGACCAGGTTGAGCAGCCAGCCGAAGCGCACCAGACCAAAGACCACCTGAAGCAGGCCAGACATCAGTGCCAGCCAAACGGCCAGCGACACCCACTGCGCCGAGCCCGGTTCGGCGAGCCCGGCAAGCGAGGCGCTGACCAGCAGACAGGTGATGGCGGTGGGGCCGACCGAGAGGCGTTGCGAGGTCCCGAAGAGGACCGCAATCAGCGCGGGCAGCATCGCTGCATAGATGCCGGTGACCAGTGGCATGCCGGCCAGCGCAGCGTAGGCCACCCCCTGGGGGATGACCATCAGCCCCACCGTCAGGCCGGCGAGCGCCTCGCCGCGCAGCAGGGTGGCGCTCGGGCGGGGCCATTGCAGAAAGGGCAGTAGGCGGTGCAGGCGGCTCATGGGCGGGGGTTGAATGCCCCGATGTTACGGTGCTTTTGATCGGGGTCGTGCCGTCTCAGCGCTGGGGCATGTCCCGGTAACCATAGCCGAGGCTCACGCTTGCATCCGCCGGTATCGGCATGATGGTCTGCTCCCAGGCCAGCCAGGCCTCGCGCAGGGCGGCCAGCCGCTGCGGCTCGCGGGCCGCGCGGTTGGCGCGTTCGCGCTCGTCAGCCGGGATGTTGAACAGGTACTCGTGCTCATCTACCTTCAGGTACTTCCAGTCGCCCACGCGCAAGGCACGCTGCTGGCGGTGGTTCATACGCCAGTACAGTGGGCGCTCGAAGGTGGCGGCGGGGTCGCGCAGCACGCCCTGCAGCGACACGCCGTCCAGCGGGTGGTCGGGGTGGGGTTGTCCGCCGCCCAGCTCCAGCATGGTGGCCGACCAGTCCATGGTCATGCAGTGCTGGGTGCTGGTGGTGCCGGCGGGAATGGCCGCGGGCCAGTGCGCAATCCAGGGCACGCGGATGCCGCCTTCGGTCAGGTCCATCTTGCCGCCGACCAGCGGCCAGTTGTCGCTGAAGCGCTCGCCACCGTTGTCGCTGGTGAACACCACCAGGGTGTTGTCCTCCAGCCCGTGTTCTCGCAGTGCGTCCATCACCCAGCCGATGCCCTCGTCCATGTGGTGGATCATCTTGCGGTAGCTGTGGATGTTGCCGCCGTCCAGATGGAACAGGTTCTTCGCCACATCGGGCGCGATGTGGGCGTCGTCGCGCGTTTCCCAGGGCCAGTGCGGGGCGGTGTAGTGCAGGCTCAGGAAAAAGGGCTTGCCGGCTTTCGCGTCGGGTGCCATGCGGTGGATGTAGTCCACCGAGCGCTGCGAGAAGATGTCGGTCAGGTAGCCCACCTCCATGTGCTCGTTTTCCCCGAGGTACAGGTCGTGGTCGCCCTTGGATGAGCAGTGCGTGAAGTAGTCCACCCCGCCGGCCATGATGCCGAAGAACTCCTCGTAGCCCGAGCGCTGGGGCCCGAACGTGGGCGGGTAGCCCAGGTGCCATTTGCCGATGAGGGCGGTGTGGTAGCCGGCGTCGCGCAGCAAAGAGGGCAGGGTGGGAATCTCGGGCGGCAGGCCCAGCGTGGTGCTGCCCTTGCTGCGGCTGTTGATCGGTTCCTCCAGCGCGCCGCGCAGGCGGTACTGGTAGCGCATGGTCATGAGCGCAAAGCGGGTGGGCGAACACACCGGCGAGTTGGCGTAACCCTGGGTGAACTTCATGCCGCCAGCGGCCAGCCGGTCGATGTGGGGCGATACCTGGCCAAACTGCGCCTCGCGGCCGCCGTAACAGCCCAGGTCCGCGTAGCCCAGGTCGTCGGAAACGATGTAGATGATGTTGGGGCGTGCCATGCGTGCGGCTCCTTCAGTCCACCTGCATGCCGGTGGCGGACACGATGCGGGCGTAGCGGGTGCTGGCTTCGGCCAGGCGCTGGGTGGCGGCCGCCCCGGTCAGGCCTTCGACATGCAGGTCCAAGCTGGTCAGTCGGGCCTTCACGTCAGGGCGTTTCAGGGCTTCGAGGATGCCGTTCTGCAGCGTCCGCACGATCGGTTCGGGCGTCGAGGCATGCACCATCACCAAGTAGAGCACCTCCTGCTCCAGGTTGGGGTGTCCCAGCTCGCGCACGGTGGGCAGTTCCGGGGCGAGCACTGACCGTTGGCGGCTCGTCACCGCCAGCGGGACGATCCTGCCGGCCTGCACGTGGGGCAGCATGCCCGGCACGGCCAGGTTGCCGCCGTCGACTTCTCCCGCAAGCACGGCGGTCACGGCCGGGGTGTTGCCGCGATAAGGCACGTGGTTGATCTTGAGGCCGGCTGCATCCTTGAACACCTCCACCGACAGGTGGCCCGGGCTCCCGTTGCCTCCCGAACTGAAGTTCAGGCCCTTGCCCTTGCCTGCAGCGATCAGGTCCGGCATGGATTTGATGCCGGTGGACGGGTGCACCCCGACCATCAGGCCCGACGATGCCATGATCACAACCGGCTTGAAGTCGGCCGGTTTGAACGGCATCTGGCGGTACAGGTGCGGATTGATGGTGAACGTGGTGTCGATGCCGAACAGCACGGTGTGGCCATCAGGGGCGGCGCGTGCTGCGTCGGCCGCACCGACGTTGCCGCCAGCGCCGGCCTTGTTTTCCACGATGACCGGTTGCTTGAGCAGTTCCTGCAGCACCGGCTGCACTGAGCGCGCCAGGATGTCGGACGGGCCTCCGGGTGGCCAGTTGTTGATCAGGCGCACCGGCTTGCTCGGATAGACCTCCTGGGCCAGGGCGGTGGTCGGGGTATTCAGACCGGCGGCCAAAAGCAGGGAGGCGCTCAGGGTGCTCAGAATCGTGCGGCGTTGCATGGGGGACTCCTTGAGGGGTAACGGAAGATCAGCCGGCTTGAGGGGGGACTGTAGAGCGAGGACAATCGGTTGTTCAAATCAACCTTCGTGGGGAAAAACCCGGATGCCAACCCCTTCTCGTCTGCGCCGGCTCGATACGCTGGTGGACATGCCGCTGTACCGGTTCAGCCGGCTGCTGGCGGAGGCGGGTGCTCTGGTGGTGCGTGTGTGCGAAGGGCGGTTCGGCATCACCCGGCGGGAGTGGCGGGTGTTGAGCTATCTGGCGCTGCACGATGGGGCGCCGCCGACAGAACTGAGCCGGCGTGCAGCGCTGGACAAGGCCTTGACCTCGCGCGTGGTGGCCTCACTCTCGGAAAAGGGACTGGTGGTGCGGGTGACCAAGCCTTCCGATCGACGGCGGGCACTCATCTACCTCACCGAGCGCGGACGCCAGATCCATGACGAGGTGTTGCCGCTCGCGCGACGCATCAACCAGGAGGTGCTGGCCGCGCTGTCGGACGAAGAGGTGGACCGACTTGATGACATGCTCGACCGCCTGCAGGCGCGGGCTGAGGCGGTGGTGGCGGAGCACGATGCCGCGTTGCCGCGTGCCGTGCGTCACCGTGGCCGACTGCGCGGGCCTGTGGGATGATCCGCCCGGGGAGCCGGCTCAGTGCGGGCCTGTCAAGGCTGGCAGGCTGAAGTAGAACGTGCTACCCACCTGAGGGGCACTTTCGGCCCAGATCCGCCCGCCGTGGCGTTCGACGATGCGCCGGCACAGCGCCAACCCGATGCCCGTGCCCTCGAATTCGCTGGCGCGATGCAGCCGCTGGAACACACCGAAGAGACGGTCGGCGCGCTGCGGGTTGAAGCCGACGCCGTTGTCTTGCACCCAGAACACCCATTGCGCCGGGCCGTCGACCGGCGGGTCGAGCCGGCAGCCAATGCGAATCAGGGCCGGTGTGCGGGGCCTGCTGTACTTCAGGGCATTGGCCAGCAGGTTGTCCCAGACCTGGCTGAGCAGCAGGGCGTCGCCGGGAACGGTCGGCAACTCGGGGGGGAGCTCCCAGTGCACCTCGTGTTCGGGGCGCCGCAGGGCCGGGTCGTGCTGGACCCGGTTCAGGCTGGAATGCAGCAGATCGGCCATGGCCGTGTCGCGCCGCTGGAGGGGGGACCGCCCGAGCTTGGAGAATGCCAGCAGGCCTTCGATGAGCTGCCCCATGTGCTGGGCCGCCTGTGCGATCGTGCCCAGGTGCCGCTGCACCGGAGCCGGGGCATGGGGCCCGAGGTCTTCCCGCAGCAGTTCGACGAAGCTGCCGATGTGGCGCAACGGGGCCCGCAGGTCGTGCGACACGGAGTAAGAGAACGCTTCCAAATCCTGGTTGATGTCCTGCAGCTGGCGCGTGCGCTCCTCCACGCGCGTCTCCAGAGCCGTGTTGAGCTCCTGCAGCATGTCGACGAGGCGTTTGACTTCGGTCATGTCGCGCATCAGGCAGGCGTAGCCGCAGGCTTGCCCGGAATCGGTGTCGTACAGCGCGGTCAGCAGCGTGTTGGCCCAGAACGTCGAACCGTCGGCACGGCGCTGCCAGCCCGGGGTTTCGCTCTGGCCCAGCAGGGCAGCGCGCTCCATGCCGAGCGTCATCGGGTCGGCCGAGTTGTCGGGGTCGGCTGCGGGCGTGAAGCGGCTGAGGCTTTGCCCCAGCATCTGCGCCGGGGTGTAGCCCAGCAGGCGCTGGGCACTGGGGGGCCAGTCCGAGACGCGGCCTTCCGGGTCGAGGAAGAAGATGGCGGCGTCCCGCAGTCCTTCGGCGAGCAGTCGCAACTGGGCCTCGGTGTCGAGCGGGGGGCTGTGCTCGGCCGGGAAAGGGTGCTGCGCCGAAGCAGGGTTCCAGTCGGTCGTGTCCTGCAGGTGCAGGAACACGCCCACCACGTGGGCGCCATCGTGATCGGGCTGTACCCGCACCACCCACGATCGGCGGCCCAGGCCCGGGTGTTCAAAGCACTCTTCCTGCGCCATCTCCATGCCCCGCAGGGCGGCCGAAAGGCAGGGCTGCAGGATCTCCATCATGGGTTCCGGGAGCAGGCGGTGCAGGGGCTGCGGCAGGGCGAGCGATTCGTCGGCTGGCATGGCGCACCAGCGCCTGGCTTCGCGGTTCGCAAGCAGGCACTGCAGCTGCGCATCCAGACAGAACACCGCACCCGGCCAGTGCTCGATCATCCGCTGCAGGCGCGCGCTGTCGGCATCGGGTGCAGGCGCGAGACCTTCCTCTCCCGTGGAGCGCTCGGGAAACAGGTTGTCGAAGAACGACTCCGGCAGATGGTCGCCGATCGGCGTCAGGCTCATGCGGCAACTGTACCCGATCGGGACGCCTGGACCGCTGAAGCACGCCCGCTGGAGCTCAGAATCGCGGCAGGTCCGGGTGGGAGAGCCGACCGCCGCGCACCAGCATCTTCCCGTACTCGGCACATCGGTGCAGCGTCGGGATGACCTTGCCGGGGTTGAGCAGTTCCTTGGGGTCGAAGGCGCGCTTGATGGCGAACATCTGCTCGTTCTCTTCGGGGCTGAACTGCACGCACATGCTGTTGAGCTTCTCGACGCCCACGCCATGTTCGCCGGTGACTGTGCCGCCCATGGCCACGCTGGTCTCCAGGATGTCGGCGCCAAACAGCTCGCAGCGGTGCAACTGGTCGGGGTCGTTGGCGTCAAAGAGGATCAGAGGGTGCAGGTTGCCGTCACCGGCGTGGAAGACGTTGGCGCAGCGCAGCCGGTATTTCTTCTCCATCTCGGCAATGGCCAGCAGGATGTCGGCCAGGCGTTTGCGCGGAATGGTGCTGTCCATGCACATGTAGTCGGGGCTGATGCGCCCGCTGGCAGGGAAGGCGTTCTTGCGCCCGCTCCAAAATTTCAGCCGTTCGGCTTCGTCGCGGCTCACGGAGATCGCGGTGGCCCCGCATCGGCGCAGCACCTCGCTCATGCGACCGATTTCCTCTTCCACTTCCTCGGGGGTACCGTCGCTTTCGCACAGCAGGATGGCTTCGGCCGTGAGGTCGTAGCCCGCGTGCACGAAGTCCTCCACGGCGGCGGTCATGGGCTTGTCCATCATCTCCAGACCGGCCGGAATGATACCGGCCGCAATGACGGCGGCCACGGCGTCGCCGGCCTGGCGCACATCGTCGAAACTGGCCATGATGCAGCGCGCCAATTGGGGCTTGGGCACGAGTTTGACGGTGACTTCCGTGACCACGGCCAACATGCCTTCACTGCCGATCAGCAACGCCAGCAAATCCAGCCCAGCACTGTCAAGAGCGGTGCCACCGAAGGTGACGGGCTCGCCTTCGACGGTGTAGCCTCGCACCTGCAGGATGTTGTGCACGGTGAGGCCGTATTTCAGGCAATGCACGCCGCCGGAGTTCTCGGCCACGTTGCCGCCGATGGTGCAGGCGATCTGGCTGCTGGGGTCGGGTGCGTAGTACAGCCCGTGGGGAGCAGCGGCTTCGCTGATGGCCAGGTTGCGCACACCGGCCTGGACCACGGCCGTCTGGGCCAGCGGGTCGATGGCGAGGATGCGGTTGAACCTGGCCAGGCTCAGCGTCACGCCCAGAGGGTGGGGCATGGCTCCGCCGGACAGGCCGGTACCCGCTCCGCGCGCCACCACGGGCACGTCCAGCGCATGGCAGGCCCTGAGGACGGCCTGCACCTGTTCGTCAGATTCGGGCAGCGCCACGGCCAGCGGACGCTGGCGGTAGGCGGTCAACCCGTCGCACTCGTAGGGGGTGGTTTCCTCGGGGGTATAGAGCAGGGCATCGGCGGGCAGCACGGCCTGCAGCGCCCGGACCACCTCGGCCTGGCGTGCGGCACGCTGCACCGCTGTCGCTTCGGGGGCATCGGCGGGGGCGTTCATGAGGTCCCAGTGTAGGGCCATGATCGCTCGGGTGGGTTGAAAAATCCTGCAGTTCCTTGTGAAAGCGCCCTGACCAGCTTGACCAGGATCAAGGTCAGTGTCGGACGGAGGCCTCGGCCCTTGAAATGCCGCCAGCCCGTCGCTATTTGGGTTACAAGCGCGCCGACCCGGTGAGGAGGGTGTCGCGTTTCTGTCGTGTGACCTGTTGAAAGGAGTCTTTCATGAACAACCTCATCCCGCGTGGCAGCCTGTTCGACGAATTCTTCAAGGACATGGCGCCCGGCTACTTCATTCGCCCGCTGCACGGCGATCCGCTGCCCCAGTCGATCAAGGTCGATGTCAAGGAGGGCCCCGACGCCTATGTGGTCGAGGCCGAGATACCTGGCGTCGCGCGCGACGACATCCACGTGACCATCGACGCCAACATCGTGACCCTGAGTGCCGAGGTCAGGCAGATGGACGCCCAGGCTTCTGACGAGAAACTCCTGCGCAGCGAGCGTTACTACGGCTCGGTGGCGCGCAGTTTCCAGTTGCCGCAGGATATTGACGAAGAGGCGGCCAGGGCCAAGTACGACAACGGCGTGCTCCGGCTCACGCTTCCCAAGAAGCGCGGCCGCAGCGGGCAGAAGCTGGCCATCGAGTAAGGCGCGTCAGTCCAGCGCCTTGCGCAGCCATTCGGCGAAAGCGGCGCATTCCCAGCGGTCCATGGTGCCGGTGCGCCAGCACAGGTAGTGCGCATGGGGGCTGGGGATGGGGGTGCGGAAGGGCTCGGTGTCGCCGAGCCGCACCAGCGAACCGTTTTCTAACCACGGCGCGCCCAGGTGGTGTCGAACCAGCGCCACGCCCATGCCGGCCGCTGCGCCGTCGCACATCAGACCGATGTCGTTGAACTGCGAGCCGTCGTTGGGTTCTGGCCAGTCCAGGTGATTGGCGGCAAACCAGGTGCGCCACGGCTCCAGCGGGCTGCGCAGCAGCGGCACGCCTTCGAGGTCTTCGGGGGTCTCGAAGGGGCCGTGCTCGCGGACGAACGATGGCGAGGCCAGAGGCGTGACCACGTCCTTCATCAGGCAGAAGTGCTCGACGTCGGCATAGCGGCCGGTGCCGAAGCGGATCGTGAGGTCGGCGTCCTCGGCGACCACGTCAAGCAGCGGGATGCTGACCTGCAGGGTCAGGTCGATTTCGGGGTAGGCTTCGGCGAACTGCTTGAGGCGCGGCATCACGATGGAGCGCGCGAACGTGGGCGTGATGGCCAGGCGCAGCTTGCGCCGCCCCGGGTTGGCCTGCCGGCTGGGGAAACGCTGCAGCGTGGAGAGACCCTCGCGCACGTGGGCGAGATACTCGCTGCCTTCGGTGGTGAGGGAAAAGTCCGCCCGGCCGAACAGCTTCACGCCCAGGATCTGCTCCAGCTGCTTGACGCGGTGGCTCACCGCACTGGGTGTGACGCAGAGCTCCTCGGCTGCCTGCGTGACGCTGCGCAGGCGCGCCAGCGCCTCGAAGGTCAGCAGGCACTGGATGGGCGGGATGCGGACGGCCATGGTTGCCCTTTCAGCGGAACACCACCGTCTTGTGGCCGTTGAGCAGCACGCGGTGCTCGCTGTGCCACTTCACGGCGCGGGCGAGCACCTGGCTTTCGGTGTCGCGGCCAATGGCGGTGAGGTCGTCCACCGTCATGCTGTGGTCCACGCGGGCCACGTCCTGCTCGATGATGGGACCTTCGTCCAGGTCCGCGGTCACGTAGTGGGCGGTGGCGCCGATCAGCTTCACGCCCCGGTCGTGGGCCTGGTAGTAGGGCTTGGCGCCCTTGAAGCTGGGCAGGAAGCTGTGGTGGATGTTGATGGCACGGCCCTGCAGGCGTTGGCACATCCCGTCGGAAAGGATCTGCATGTAGCGCGCCAGCACCACCAGCTCGGCCTGTTCCTGCTCGATGATGTCCAGCTGCCGGGCCTCGACCTGGGCCTTGGTGGCCGGCGTCACGGGCAGGTGGTGAAAGGGGATGTTGTAGCTGGCCGCGAGCTGGTAGAAGTCCCGGTGGTTGCTGACGATGGCGCGTATGTCCAGCCGCAGCAGCCCGCTCTTCCAGCGGAACAACAGGTCATTGAGGCAGTGCCCCTGCTGGCTGACCAGCAGCACCGTGCGCATGGGGGCGTTGAGCGGGTGCAGGCCCCACTGCATGGCGTGGCTGTCGGCGAAGGCCTGCACCTGCTGGCGCAGGGCGTCGGCCGGGAGCCGGTTGCACACAAACTGCACCCGCATGAAGAACAGGCCGGTGTCGTGGTCGTTGTACTGCGCGGCTTCCTCGATGTTGCCGCCGTGTTCCAGCAAAAAGCCCGACACCGCGTGCACGATGCCGGGTTTGTCCTGGCAGGACAGGGTCAAGACGTATGTCGCATTCATAGGCGCGCATTGTCGCAGGCTCTGCGGTTGCCTGCCGCCGCCAGTCGCATCCCGGTGGCCGGTCTCAGCCGTCCTGGTTGATGCGGGAGATCAGTGCCTGCAGCACCGTGTCGGCACGGTCGTTGTCGACCTGGCAGGTGCCTGCGGCCTCGTGACCACCGCCGCCATAGGCCAGCATGAGCTCGCCCACGTGGGTGCGCGAACTGCGGTTGAGGATGGACTTGCCGGTGGCAAACACGGTGTTCTGCTTCTGCAGGCCCCACATCACATGGATCGAGATGTTGGTCTGCGGGAACAGGGCGTAGATCATGAAGCGGTTGGCCGCCCAGATGGTGTCCTCGTGGCGCAGGTCCAGCACCACCAGATTGCCGTGCACGGTGGCGCAGCGCAGAATCTGTTCCTTCGCCTTGGCCTCGTGTTCACGGAACAGCTCCACGCGTTCCTGCACATCGGGCAGCGCCAGGATCTGTTCGATGGTGTGGTCGCGACAGTACTGGATCAGGTCCATCATCAACTGGTAGTTGCTGATGCGGAAATTCCGGAAACGGCCCAGTCCGGTGCGCGAGTCCATCAGGTAGTTCAGCAGCACCCACCCGGAGGGGTGGAGCACCTCGTCCTCGGTGAACTGGGCCGAGTCCGCCTTGTCCACCGCGTCCATCATCTCGTCGCTGACGCGGGGGAACGCAGCCTTGCCTCCGTAGTGGCGGTATACCACGCGCGCTGCCGAGGGGGCGGTGGCGTCGATGACATGGTTGGGTCTTTCGCCCGTGTTGCGCAGTGTCTCGGACGCGTGGTGGTCGAACGCCAGGTGCGCGTCGGCCACGTAGGGCAGGTTGGTGGTGATGTCGCGCCCGGTGATGGCGACCTTGCCGTCCTGCATGTCCTTGGGGTGGACGAAGAGGATGTCGTCGATCAGGTTCAATTCGTTGAGCAGCACGGCGCAGACGAGGCCGTCGAAGTCGCTGCGGGTGACCAGGCGAAAACGTTGTGCGGACATGGGGCTCCTCGGAACGGTGGATCGATGGCGGACGCTAGGTATGGCCATTATGGCGCGGAAGCCAAGGCCGCCGCGGGGTGACCGGCCTCGCGGGCGCGCACGAGGGCGTGGAGCAGGCGGTTCGCGGGCACCTGCAGCCCGTGCGCCTCGGCGCGCCGGACCACATAGCCGTTGATGTGGTCGATCTCGCTCGGGTGGCCACGCAGCAGGTCGCGCGCGGTGGAGGACAGCTGCGTGGCCATGCTCTGGGCAATGCCCTCGATGGCGGCCCAGGTGTCGCCGGGCACCGTCACGCCCTCGGCCGCGGCCACCGCCAGGCATTCGCGCTCGATGTCGCGCATCACCGCCCACATGCCTTCGAGCTGGACCAGCCGGGCGTAGGGCAGTTGCGTGAGCGCCGAGAGGGCGTTGTACGCGCAATTGATGACCAGCTTGGCCCACAGCTCGCCCTGCACCTGCTCGCTCGGGGTCACGCCGATGCCGGCCTGGGCGCAGGCGGCGATGAAATCGTTCGAGCCGGGGAAGGGGCTGATGACCAGCTCGCCGCGCCCGTGGTGCTGCACGTGCCCCGGCCCGGCCATGCCGCTGGCCACGTACACCACCGCCGGGATCACCGGCCGACCCAGCACGCCGGCCAGGCGTGGCGCGTTGTCCACGCCGTTCTGCAGGCTGAGCACGGTGGCGTGGGGGCTTAGGTGTTCACGCATCTGGGTGCCGGCGGACTCGGTGTCGGTGGACTTGACGCAGAACAGCACCGCATCGGCGCCCTGCACGCCTGCGGCTTCGGTGGTGGCCCGAAGCGCGATGTGTTCGGTCCAGTCCCGGGTCTGCAGGCACAGTCCATGCCGCCGGATGGCCTCGACATGCGTCTCCCGGGCGATGAGCGTGACCTCATGCCCCGCGCGGGCGAGCATGCCCCCGTAGTAACAGCCGACAGCGCCGGCGCCCATGATGGCGAATTTCATGGTGTTTCTCCTGTTGTACGGTAGCCCTGCTCCAGAGGTTGTGGGCTCGTTACCATTGCCGTTCGACGCATGCTACGCTATCAGAAACGCGGCCTCCTGGCTGCCCTAGGAAGGGATCAAATGGGTTGGGTCATCCATGCGGTTTTGTCGCGTCGGAGGCGGGGCATGAATCCTTTTGCTGTTCATGAGTGACGCCGGTCGATACAAGGAGCGGCTGGAGCTGGCGCTGGAGGCGGCCGGCCTGGACCTCTGGGAAAACAACCTGGTCACCGGCGAGGTGACCGGCAAGGCCTTGAAAACCTCGCAGGAACTGGGTTACACCCAATCCGAAATGGCCGGCACCGTGGAGGAAATCCTTCGGCTGGTGCACCCCGACGATGTGTCCCGGCTGCAACAGGCGGTGAAGGACCATCTGACTGGGCAGACGCCGCAATACCGTTGCGAATTCCGGTTGCGTGCCAAAAATGGAGACTGGATCTGGTTTGCCAATTTCGGCAAGGTCATGGATGGCGATGACGGCATGCGCGGGCAGCGCTTCGTGGGTGTCACCTTCAATATCGACGACCGCAAGCGCAAGGAACACGAGATCGAGCTGATGAATCGGCAATTGGCCGAGAAGAACGCGCTCCTGGAAAGCTACAACTTGCAGCTGGAAATGCTGGCGTCCACCGATGCGCTCACAGGCTTGGCCAACCGCCGAAAACTGATGGAGCTGGGTCTGCGTGAATGCAGGCGGGCAGAGCGGTTTCAGCATGCCCTGTCTCTGTTGATGATCGACATCGACCACTTCAAGGCGATCAACGATACCTGGGGCCATCATGTGGGTGATCAGGTGATCTGTGCCGTTGCCGATGCCTGTGGCGCACGCGTTCGCCAAGGGGTGGATGCCGTTGCCCGATTCGGAGGCGAAGAGTTCATCGTCTTGCTGCCCGAAACGGATCTGGTGGGGGGCTGCAGCCTGGCCGATGTCCTTCGGGAGTCGGTGGCCGGGCTCAGGGTGCCGGTGAACGACATGGCCGAGCATGTGCAGTTCACCGTGAGCGTCGGTGTGGCCACTGGCTATGGCGGGGGGGATATGGAGGCGTTTGAACAGCTGCTCAGCCGTGCCGACAAGGCCCTCTACAGGGCGAAGCAGGCGGGGCGCAACTGCGTGCGGGTGTGACGCTCCTGTGGCTGAGAGGAGTGTGCAGAGCGATCGACAGCAGGTCCGATAATGCCGGCCAGCGCTTCGGGTGCAAGCGATGAGGTTTCAGGAGTGGATATGACGTTTCCCGTGGATGTGGTGGTGATGGCGGCCGGCAAGGGCACCCGGATGAAGAGCGCCCTGCCCAAGGTGCTGCACCGCCTGGGGGGGCGGGCCCTGCTGGCCCACGTCATCCAGCGTTCGGCGCAACTCGGGGCGCGCCAGGCCGTGGTTGTCACGGGCCACCAGGCCGAACAGGTCGAGACGGCCCTGACCGCGATGACCGAGGCCCCGCCGGCCTTGCGCTGTGTGCGCCAGGAGCCTCAACTCGGCACCGGGCACGCGGTGCAGCAGGCCCTGCCGGTGCTGGCCGACGACGGTGTGACGCTGGTGCTCTCCGGCGACGTGCCGCTCACGGAAGTGGCCACGCTGCAGGCGCTGCTGGACCTGTGCGACGGCCAGCATCTGGCCTTGTTGACGCTGGACCTGCCGGACCCCACCGGCTACGGTCGCATCGTGCGCGGGCCCGGTGACGACGTGCGCGCCATCGTGGAGCACAAGGATGCCAGCGACGAACAGCGCCGCATCACCGAAATCTACAGCGGCATTATGGCCGTGCCCACCCGGATGCTGCGCGGCTGGCTGGCCCGGCTTGACAACCGCAACGCCCAGGGCGAGTACTACCTCACCGACGTGGTGAAGTTCGCTGTCGCTGACGGCGTGCGGGTGTTTGCGCATCGCATCCACGATGCGCTGCAGGTGGCCGGGGTGAACAGCCCGGCCCAGCTCGCCGAGCTCGAGCGTGCCCACCAGCGCCGCCTGGCCGATCGGCTGATGGCCCAAGGCGTGCGGCTGGCCGACCCGGCCCGGCTGGACGTGCGCGGTACCCTGGATTGCGGACAGGACGTGGAAATCGACGTGAACTGCGTCTTCGAGGGCGAGGTGCAGCTCGGTGACGGGGTGCGGATCGGGGCGCACTGCGTGATCGCGAACGCGCGCATCGAGGCCGGCGCCGTGATCCATCCCTTCACCCACATCGACGGCGAGCACGCGGGGGTCGGCGTCGGTCCGGGGGCGCTGGTCGGGCCGTTTGCCCGCTTGCGGCCGGGGGCGCGGCTGGGGCCGGCGGTGCACATCGGCAACTTCGTGGAAGTCAAGAACTCGACCCTGGCCACCGGGGCCAAGGCCAATCACCTGGCCTATCTGGGGGATGCCACCGTGGGCGAACGCGTCAACTACGGTGCGGGCAGCATCACCGCCAACTACGACGGGGCCAACAAGCACCGCACGGTGATCGAGGCGGATGTGCACGTGGGCAGCAACTGCGTGCTGGTGGCGCCGGTCACGCTGGGTGCCGGCGGCACCATTGCCGGCGGCTCGACCATCACCAAGGACACGCCGGCCGGAGCGCTGAGCGTGGCCCGGGCCAAGCAGCTCAGCATTCCGAACTGGAAACGGCCCGAGAAGAAGAAACCCTGAAGAGGTTTTTTACCAGCCCCAGACCAGGTTGCTGGCGATCCAGGCGTTGCCGCGCCCGTTCGGATGCTGGACCTGCACCCAGTCCCCCTGGCGACGGGTGGTGCGCAGCACGTCGCCGTAATTCACGGTGCCCACGATGGCATGTTGCGTGCCGGGGCCTGCGCGCAGGTTGACGCGCGTGCCCTTGACGATGTGGTGCGGGGTGTTGGCGGTCACGCTGCGTGCAATCCAGCCCTGGTCGCCTTCGAAGTCCTGCACCCGCAGCCAGTTGCCCCGGCGTTCCAACACCTGGAGTGGGTAGCCTTGGGCGAGTTTCCACAGCACCTCGGTGTTCGTTCCCGGGCCTGCCCGCATGTTGACGTTGGGGTTGCGCACGCTGACCAGTTCCTGCGCCCAGGTGGGCGCGAGGGTGGCGAGCGCCAGCGCGGCGGCGGTCATCAGGGTCCGGACGTGGGCCATTGAGGGCATGCGTGAATCCTCCTTCTTCGAGCACGGTTGTGAAAGGGCTTCAGGAACGACCGTCCAAACCCTGCCGAGGTTCCCGAAATTATGCGCTCACTTCGGACCTCCGGGCGTCGGCAGGGGGTGGGCCGGGACGAACTTGGCCCGTTTCAGGCTGAAAAACGCCTTGACGTTGCGCACGTTGGTGTCGTCGGTGAACAGCCGTTGCGCCACGGCGAGGTAGCCGGGCATGTCGCGCACCGCCAGTACGAGAACGAAGTCCGGGCCTGGGCTGACCCGGTAGCACTGCTGCACGGCGGGTTCGGCCACCGCGCGGGCTTCGAAGGCGTCAAGCTGGGTGGCGCCTTGCCGGTCGAGGCTCACCTCCACCAGCGCCGTGAGTCCGTGGCCCACGGCCTGGGCGAGCCGTTCCGGCTGCAACAGGGTCACCCGCCGTTCGATGATGCCGAGTGCCTCTAGCCGACGGACCCGACGCAGGCTGGTGGCGGGGGAGACGCCGCAGTGTGCGGCCAGTTCGTGGTTGTTGCGACCGGCATCGGTCTGGAGCACATCCAGCAGGCGAAGGTCGATCTCGTCCATGAAATATTCATTCGAATGAGAATTCATTTTGGTATTTTTATCCATCAATCATTGTCTGTGAAATGATTGGATAAAAATATTCCAAATATGGTTGAACATTTCTTGTGTCTCCGCCTACGATCCGGCCATCATCGCTTTGGAGGCCCTGCATATGTGTGGCATCGTGGGCGCCGTGTCGGCGCGCAACATCGTTCCCGTCCTGATCCAGGGGCTGCAGCGCCTCGAATACCGGGGGTATGACTCCTGTGGGGTGGCCGTGTACCGCACGGCCGGTGACGCACCGGGCTTGCACCGGGCGCGCAGCACGGCCCGCGTCGCCGAACTGCAGGCCCAGGTGGCGGCCGACGGGCTGGAGGCCTCCACCGGGATTGCCCACACCCGCTGGGCCACGCACGGGGCGCCGGCGGTGCACAACGCCCATCCTCACTTCAGCCAGGGCGCTGGTGCCGATGCCTCAAGCCGCCCTGCACGAGTGGCTTTGGTGCACAACGGCATCATTGAAAACCACGACGAGCTGCGTGCCGAACTGCAGGCCCGGGGTTACCGTTTCGACAGCCAGACCGACACCGAGGTCATCGCCCATCTGGTGGATGCGTTGTACGACGGGGACCTGTTCCGCGCGGTGCAGGCTGCAGTGGCACGGCTGCAGGGGGCCTACGCGATCGCGGTGTTCCACAAGGACGAGCCCCAGCGCGTGGTGGGCGCGCGTGCCGGCTCGCCGTTGGTGCTGGGCGTGGGCCAGGCGCGGGACGGTCTTCCTGCGGAGCATTTTCTGGCCAGCGATGCCATGGCCCTGGCCGGCGTGACGGACCAGATCGTCTACCTCGCCGAAGGCGACGTGGTGGACCTGCAACTGGGTCGTTACTGGGTTTGCGACCGAACCGGTCGGCCCATGGGGCCAGAGGAGCGCCCGGTGCGCACCGTCCAGGCGCACAGCGGGGCGGTGGAGCTGGGCCCCTACCGGCACTACATGCAAAAGGAGATATTCGAGCAGCCGCGCGCGCTGGCCGACACACTGGAGGGTGTGGAAGGGGTGGTGCCCGAGCTGTTCGACGGTCAGGGCGATCAGGCCGCAGCGGCCTGGCGCGTGTTCAAGGACATTGACCGCGTGCTCATCCTGGCCTGCGGCACCAGCTATTACAGCGGCTGCGTGGCCAAGTACTGGCTGGAGGCGATTGCCGGCATGCCCACCCAGGTGGAGGTGGCCAGCGAGTACCGCTACCGGCACAGCGTGCCCCATCCCAAAACCCTGGTGGTCACCATCAGCCAGAGCGGCGAGACCGCCGACACCCTGGCCGCCCTGCGTCATGCGCAAAGCCTGGGCATGACGCACACGCTCACCATTTGCAACGTGGCCACCAGTGCCATGGTGCGGGAGTGCGCGCTGGCCTACATCACCCGTGCGGGGGTGGAGATCGGCGTGGCCAGCACCAAGGCCTTCACCACCCAGCTGGCCGGGCTGTTTCTGCTCACGCTCGCGCTGGCACAAAGCCAGGGTCGCCTCGGTGCCGAGGAAGAAGCCCGGCACCTGAAAGCCATGCGCCATCTGCCGGTGGCCCTGCAGTCCGTGCTGGCGCTGGAGCCGCAGCTCATCCAGTGGGCCGAGGCGTTTGCGCAGAAGGACCACGCCCTGTTCCTCGGTCGGGGGCTGCACTACCCGATTGCCCTGGAGGGGGCGCTCAAGCTCAAGGAAATCAGCTACATCCACGCCGAGGCCTACCCCGCCGGGGAACTCAAGCACGGTCCGCTGGCGCTGGTGACGAGCGCCATGCCGGTCGTGACCGTGGCGCCCAACGACGCGCTGCTCGAAAAGCTCAAGAGCAACATGCAGGAGGTGCGGGCGCGTGGGGGAGTCCTGTACGTGCTGGCCGACGCCGACACCCACATCCGCAGCGAGGAGGGGCTGAACGTGATTCGCATGCCCGAGCACTACGGCGTGCTCAGCCCCATCCTGCACGTGGTGCCGCTGCAGCTGCTGGCCTACCACACCGCCCTGGCCAAGGGCACGGACGTGGACAAGCCGCGGAATCTGGCGAAATCGGTCACGGTCGAGTAGGCGGGGGATATATTTGTCGATGACAAAATGATGGATCTGTCCGACGTCTCTGTCGGAAAAATCTGACATCCCATCAGGGTTATTTGGGCGCACAATATCCCTATAGGCATCGAGGTTGATCCGATGATTCGAACAAGGATGTTCCATGCGCCAGAACCTTCCCGTGACCCAGAAGGGGTTTGATTACGATCCCCGGGCTACATTGATGTCGACGACAACGCTGGACAGTCGCATCACGTATGCGAATGCGGCGTTCATCGCCGTCAGCGGTTTTGACCACGACGAAATCGTGGGCGAGCCGCACAACATGGTGCGCCACCCGGACATGCCTCGCGAGGCTTTTGCCGACATGTGGGCCACCCTGAAGGCAGGCAGGTCCTGGACGGCGCTGGTGAAGAACCGGCGCAAGAACGGTGATCATTACTGGGTCCGCGCCAATGCCACGCCCATGGTGCGCAACGGCACTGTGACCGGTTACATGTCGGTCCGGACCAAGCCGGCGGCTGCCGAGGTGGAGGCCGCCGAGGCGCTGTATCGACGGTTTCGGGAGGGGCGAGCCGGTGGGCTGCGTTTTCACCAGGGGCTGGTGGTGCGCAGCGGCTGGCGCGCGTGGCAGTCGGTGTTTCAGCGCCTGTCGGTGGGTGGGCGCCTGGGTCTTGGGCTCCTGCTGCCGATGGCGGCGAGTCTTGGGGTGCTCTCGCTGGTCGCGCCAAGTCCCATGGTCTGGCTGGCCGGGGCTGCAGCGGTGTTGGGCGGCGGGGCGCTGGCCTCGTGGTTCCTGCATCGGCAGATCATCCGCCCGCTGCAGCAGATCGCCGCACAGGCGCAGAACGTGGCATCGGGCAACCGCACCGAGAATGTCAATCTGGATCGGGTGGATGACATCGGGATGATCATGCGCTCGGTCAACCAGGCGGGGTTGAATCTGCGCTCGCTGGTGGACGACGTGAACGTGCAGGTCAGCGGGCTCGGCGTCGTGGGCGAGCAGATCGCTCAAGGCAATGGCGATCTGTCGGCGCGCACGGAGCAGTCGGCTTCCAGTCTGCAGCAGACGGCGGCGTCGATGGAGCAGCTCACGGCCACGGTGAAGCAGAACGCCTCCACCTCAGGTGAGGCAACACGGCTGGCGCGTGTGGCCAGCGACGCGGCGACCGAGGGCGGGAAGGTGGTGGGCGGCGTGGTCACGACGATGGCGGGGATCACGCAGAGTTCGCGCAAGATTGCCGACATCATTGGCGTGATCGATGGCATAGCGTTCCAGACCAATATCCTGGCCCTGAACGCCGCGGTGGAGGCAGCGCGCGCCGGGGAGCAGGGGCGGGGGTTTGCCGTGGTGGCTGGGGAGGTGCGCAGTCTGGCGCAGCGCAGTGCCGAGGCGGCCAAAGAGATCAAGGCGCTCATCGGCGTCAGCGTCGAACGGGTGGAGGCGGGCTCTACGCAGGCGGAAATGGCCGGCCAGCGCATGCGCGATATCGTGGAGCGCGTGCAGCGGGTGTCTGCGCTGATCAGCGAGATCACCACGGCCAGCTCGGAGCAGGCCGAAGGGCTGTCGCAGATCGGGCAGGCGGTGTCGATGCTGGATGAATCGACGCAGCAGAACACCGCCTTGGTGGAGCAAAGTGCCGCCGCGGCGGAAAGCCTCCGCATGCAAACCCTGCGGCTGATGGAGGCGCTGGCCGTCTATCAGAGCGCCGAATCCAGCGCCATGAGGGTTAAACCCCATTCCTCAGAGAGGCTTTTATTGGGATAAGGATGGCTTTTTTCGGGGACAAAAGTGTGGTTTTTCAGGGACTTTGAGGAATTTTCAGGTTTTGTTGAGATGGTTGTTGAAAAATCTTCAAACAGAATCCCTACTTCAATCCTGGAAATCGCGAGCTGTCATTGATCAGGATGTTTTGGATGAGCACGTCCCCTTCCTCCAAAGGGAGACGCAAAGGCCGAGGGCTGGCACCGTGAACACGGCGCCGCGCCCGTCAGGCG
>JAUVXK010000185.1 GCA_030603635.1 Burkholderiales bacterium
ACATGGTTGTGCTTCCTGCCATCAGATGTTGAACAGCAGGCGGGCCGGGTCTTCCAGCGCTTCCTTCATGGCCACCAGACCCAGCACGGCTTCACGGCCGTCGATGATGCGGTGGTCGTAGCTCATGGCCAGGTAGTTGATGGGACGCACCACGACCTGACCGTTTTCCACCACGGCACGGTCCTTGGTGGCGTGCACGCCGAGGATGGCCGACTGAGGCGGGTTGATGATCGGGGTGGACAGCATCGAGCCGAAGGTGCCACCGTTGGAGATGGAGAAGGTACCGCCGGTCATCTCTTCGATGCCCAGCTTGCCGTCGCGGGCCTTCTGACCAAACTCGGCGATCTTCTTCTCGATGTCGGCAAAGCTCATCTGGTCGGCGTTGCGCAGGATGGGCACCACCAGACCACGGGGCGAGCCCACGGCGATACCGATGTCGAAATAGCCGTGATAAACGATGTCGTTGCCGTCCACCGAGGCATTGAGCACAGGGAATTTCTTGAGCGCATGCACGGCCGCCTTCACGAAGAAGCTCATGAAGCCCAGCTTGACGCCATGCTCCTTCTCGAACTTCTCCTGGAACTTCTTGCGCATCTCCATCACCGGGGCCATGTTGACCTCGTTGAAAGTGGTCAGGATGGCATTGGTGGACTGGGACTGCAGCAGACGCTCGGCCACGCGGGCACGCAGACGGCTCATGGGCACGCGCTGCTCGGGGCGGTTGGCCAGATCGGGGGCGGCCACCGGAGCCGCCACCTGGGGCAGCGCCTTGGTCGGGGCACCAGTCGGGATCGCCACTGGAGCTGCCGCAGGCTTGGTCGCGCCTGAAGCCACGGCGGCCAGCACGTCACCCTTGGTGACACGGCCGTCCTTGCCAGTGCCGGTGACCGAGCCCGGAGCCAGGTTGTTGTCGGCGATGAGTTTGGCGGCCGCCGGCATGGCCACGGCGCTCATGTCCTTGGCCTGGGCGGCAACGGCTGCAGCAGGAGCTGCGGGGGTGGTCGCTGGCGCTGCGGCAGGAGCGGCAGCCACCTTGCCGTCGGTGTCGATGCGGGCGATCAATTGGTCGGACACCACCGTCCCCCCATCGGCCACCACGAGTTCGGACAGCACGCCAGCCGAAGGAGCCGGCACTTCCAACACCACCTTGTCGGTTTCGATCTCGATCAGGATCTCATCGGCGGCCACGGTCTCGCCGACTTTTTTCTTCCACTGCAACAGGGTCGCCTCGGCCACAGATTCCGACAACTGCGGCACTTTGACTTCTACGATAGCCATGATTAATCAGTCCTTGAATGCGTTGTTCTGGGTGCGGGTTTATTTGGTCAGGATGAAGCCCTTGAGCTTGCCGAAGGCGGCCTCGACCAGGTTCTTCTGCTGGTCCTGGTGCAGGTGGGCATAGCCCACGGCCGGGGAGGCAGAAGCCGCACGGCCTGCATAGCCCAGGCGCTGGCCTTCGAGCATGTTCTCGTGGATGTTGTGCTGCACGAAGAACCAGGCACCCTGGTTTTGCGGCTCATCCTGGCACCACACGATTTCAGTGGCATTCGGGTACTTCTTCAGCTCGGCAGCAAAAGCCTTGTGCGGGAAGGGGTAGAGCTGTTCAACCCGGAGGATGACCACATCGTTCGCGCCCTTCTCCTCTCGCTTCTTCGCCAGGTCGTAATAGACCTTGCCCGAACAGGCAATGACCCGCTTGACCTTGGCGGCGTTCTTGGCCACCTCGGCATTCTGCTCGGGGATCACGGTCTGGAACCCGCCCTTGGTGAACTCGCTCAGCGGCGATGTGGCGTCCTTGTTGCGCAGCAGCGACTTGGGCGTGAAGATGATCAGTGGCTTGCGCAGGTTGCGCACCATCTGGCGACGCAGCACGTGGAAAATCTGGCTGGCCGTGGTCGGCTGCACCACCTGCATGTTGGTGTCGGCGGCGAGCTGCATGAAACGCTCGATCCGGGCCGACGAGTGCTCGGGACCCTGGCCTTCGTAGCCATGGGGCAGCATGAGGGTGATGCCGTTCACGCGGCCCCACTTCACTTCGCCCGAGGCGATGAACTGGTCCACCACCACCTGAGCACCGTTGAGGAAGTCGCCGAACTGGGCTTCCCAGATCACCAGGGTATTGGGGTCGTTGGAGGCATAGCCGTATTCAAAAGCCAGCACTGCCTCTTCAGACAGGATGGAGTCGATCACCACGAACGGCGCCTGGTTTTCAGCCACGTTCTGCAGCGGAATGTAGGTGCCTTCGTTGAATTTTTCGCGATTCTGGTCGTGAATCACGGCGTGGCGGTGGGTAAAGGTACCCCGGCCACAATCCTCACCCGAAAGCCGCACGGCGTAGCCACTGGCCACCAGCGAGGCAAACGCCATGTGTTCGCCCATGCCCCAGTCCACATTGACCTCGCCACGGCCCATGGCCGCGCGGTCTGCAATGACCTTCTTGACCAGTTGATGGGGAGTGATGTTGTCTGGGACGGTGGTGATGCGCTCAGCCAGGCGCTTCCATTCCGTCAAGGGAATGGCGGTATCGGCCGCATCGGTCCACTTTTTGCCCAGGAAAGGCGCCCAGTCCACCGCGTACTTGCTCTTGAAGTTGGTCAGTACCGGGTCCACCGTGTGACGGCCTTCGTCGAGCGCGGCGCGGTAGGCCTTGGCCATGTCATCGCCCAGCGTTTCGCCCAGGCCTTGAGCGGCCAGCTTGTCGGCGTACAACTTGCGGGTACCGGGATGCTTGGCGATCTTCTTGTACATCAGCGGCTGGGTGAGCGAAGGGGTGTCCTGCTCGTTGTGGCCCAGCTTGCGGAAACAGATGATGTCCACCGCCACGTCTTTGGAGAATTCCATCCGGTAGTCGAGCGCCAGCTGGATGGCCAGGGCCACGGCTTCGGGATCGTCACCATTCACGTGCAGCACAGGCGATTCGATCATCTTGACGATGTCGGTGCAGTAGAGGGTGGAACGGGTGTCACGCGGATCGGAGGTGGTGAAGCCGATCTGGTTGTTGATGACGATGTGCACCGTGCCGCCGGTGGAGTAACCCCGCGTCATGGCCAGGGCCAACGTCTCCTGCACCACGCCCTGGCCAGCGATGGCGGCGTCGCCGTGCACCAGCACGGGCAACACCTGCTTGCCCTTCGGGTCGCCACGGCGGTCCATGCGGGCGCGCACCGAACCTTCGACCACCGGGTTGACGATCTCCAGGTGGGAGGGGTTGAACGCCAGGCTCAGGTGGACCGGGCCGCCAGGCGTGGATACATCAGAGCTGAAGCCCTGGTGGTACTTCACGTCACCTGCAGGCAGGTCTTCCGGGGCAGTGTGCTCGAATTCGGCGAACAGGTCCTTGGGCATCTTGCCCAGGGTGTTGACCAGCACGTTCAGGCGGCCACGGTGGGCCATGCC
>JAUVXK010000184.1 GCA_030603635.1 Burkholderiales bacterium
AGCGCTGCTGACCCACCTGCAGGCCCGCTACTACTCCAACTACGCAATGGTGGCCTGCTTCTCGGAGGTGGAGGTGCTGCGCCCCGGCAAGTTCTGACCCCTGCCCTGGGTGGAATCGACAGGGCTATGATGCTCGCATGAGCCCCACCGCCACCCTGCACCCCTCCATTCCCATGGACGCCGAGTTCGAGCATGTGTTCGACCTTGCCCCGGTGTCTCTCTGGCTGGAAGACTACAGCGAACTGTTCGCCCTGTTCGAGCGCTGGCGGGCCGCCGGCGTGACCGACCTCGGCATCTACCTGCGTGAAAACCCCGACCGGGTGGCCGAGTGCACGGCCTGCTACCGCGTGCTGCGCGTCAACCAGCGCACGCTCGAGCTGTTCCGGGCCCACTCCCAGGAGCACCTGCTGTCGTCGCTGGGTCAGGTGTTCTCGGGCGACATGCACGAGACGGCGATCCGAGAACTGACGGCGATCTGGAATGGCGAACTGGTGTTCGAGAACCAGACCGTCAACTACACCCTGGACGGGCAGCGTCTGGACGTGCTCATCCGGGGCAAGGTCCTGCCCGGACACGAGGCCCGCTGGGACCGTGTGCTGGTTTCGCTGGAAGACATCACGGCACGCGTGCGGGCCGAGCGCGACCTGCACGACAGCGAACAGTACGCCCGTGACCTGTTCGAACGCTCCCCCGTCTCGCTGTGGGTCGAGGATTTTCGCGCCGTAAAGCAGTTGCTGGACGAGGTGCGGGCGCAGGGCATCGAGGACTTCCCGGTTTTTCTGAAGGTGCACCCGGAATTCATCAACCGGTGCATGCAGGAAATCCGGGTCATCGACGTCAACCGCCAGACACTGCGCATGTTCGGCGCCCACGACAAGGCCGAGCTGCTGCGCCGGCTCGACAAGGTGTTCCGCGACGACATGGAAGAACCCTTCGCGGCCCAGCTGATCGACCTCTGGAACGGGAAAGTCGTCCAGGAACGTGAGGTCGTGAACTACACCCTCGGTGGCGACACCCTGCATGTGCACATGCAATTCGCCATCCTGGAAGAGCACCTTGACGACTGGGGCCTGGTCCTCGTGTCGCTGGTGGATATCACCGCGCGCAAGAAGGCGGAGGCCTATCTCGAGTACCTGGGCAAGCACGACGTGCTGACCCGGCTGCGCAACCGGGCCTACTTCGTCGAGGAAACCTCCCGGCTGAGCCGCAAGGGCCCCTGGCCGGTGGCCATGATCGCGGTGGACCTCAACGGGCTCAAGATCGCCAACGACGAAGGCGGCCACGTGGCCGGGGATGCCCTGCTGCGCCGCGCCGGCGAGGTCCTCAACAAGGCCGTGGATGCCCCGGGTTGTGCCGCGCGCGTCGGTGGGGACGAGTTCGTGGTGCTGCTACCGGGCACCGATGAGGAAGGGGCACGCGGTGTGATGGAACAGATCCGGCAGGTGCTGGAGCTGAACAACCAGTTCTACCCCGGAAAATCGCTGAGCTTTTCCATGGGCCTGGCCGTCTGCCAGCGTGGCGAGTCGATGGAGGCCGCCCTGCTGGCCGCAGACCGCGCGATGTACGAAGACAAGGCCCGCCATTACGAGGCCCACCCGCCAGCCCGCAGGCGCTCAGATCGGCGCTGAGCAGACTCCGACTTGATCAGGCCAGCCGCTCGTGCAAGGCCAGCAAGGCCTGTGTGAGCTTGTGCTTCGGGTCCAGATGGATCATGGGCCGCGCCAGTTGGTGCGACTCGCGCACCTTGACGGAGGACGGCAGGTAGGGCTCCAGCACCGGCAACCCTTCGTCCACCAGTTCCTGCACCAGCCGCTGAGGCAGATTGGCTCTTGGCTGGAACTGGTTCACCACGATGCCCTTGATTTCCAGCCCCGGGTTGTGGTCTGCGCGAATCTCCTGGACGTTGGCCAGCAGCGTGTACAGCGCCTGGCGCGAAAAGTCGTCGCAGTCGAACGGGATGAGGCATCCGCTGGCCCCCATCAACGCCGAGCGGGTGTAGAAGTTGAGCGCGGGTGGGGTATCGATGTAGATGCGGTCGTAGGCTTCACCGAGTTGCTGCAAGGCCTCGCGCAGCTTGTAGATCTTGTGGCGTGATTCCAGCTTGGGCTGGAGTTCATCCAGTCGCTCACTGGCGGCCATGACCTCCAGGCCTTCGTACGGCGATCCGACCACGAATTCGGTGGCTGGCATGGGGTTGAAGGTGAAACTCAGCGTCTGGTCGAAGAAACTGGCCACGGAAGGCTGGTCGGCAGCCACCTGGGCACCCAGCAGGTAATGGGTGGAGTTGCCCTGCTGGTCCAGATCGATGAGCAGAGTACGCAGACCCTGCGCCGCACTGATGGCCGCGAGGTTGCACGCGATGGTGGACTTGCCCACCCCACCTTTCTGGTTGAACACGACGAGGGCCATGGGGTACTCCTGCTTGTTGCAGTGCAACATCATACCTTCTGCGACAATCCCGGCCTTGTTTCACTTGGAACGGGCCCGTCCGGCCCTCAAGCCCATGACCGCATCCATTGCCGACGCACCCCGCGTCTTCACCCTCAGCGATTTCGATTTTTCGCTGCCCTCCGAACTCATTGCCCAGCATCCTGCGCCTGAACGCAGCGCCTCGCGCCTGCTCGACGGCAGAGGTACCGCCCCGGTGGACCGCATCTTTCGCGATCTGCCCGGCCTGCTGCAACCCGGCGATCTGCTGGTGTTCAACGACACGCAAGTGATCAAGGCCCGACTGTTTGGCGAAAAAGCCTCCGGCGGCAAGGTGGAACTGCTGGTCGAACGCGTGCTGCCCGGCCCGGGTCACGAGGTGGTGGCGCACATGAAGGTCAGCAAAAAACCGCCCGTGGGCGCGACGCTGCGCATGGTCGCAAGCGGCGGTACCGACACCGCATTCACCGCCACCCTGCTGGGCCGCTGGCCCCACGAAGACGGGCCACTGTTCCGCTTCGCCTTCAGCGACGAGCCCCATGCCCTGATGGCCGCGCACGGCCACGTGCCGCTGCCGCCCTACATCGAACACGGCGATACCCCTGAAGACGAGCGCCGCTACCAGACGGTGTTTGCCAAAAACCCGGGGGCCGTGGCCGCGCCGACCGCCGCGCTGCACTTCGACGAAGGCGTGCTCGCGGCCCTGGACGCACGAGGCGTGCAACGCGCCAGCGTCACGCTGCACGTGGGAGCGGGCACCTTTCAGCCCTGCAAGACGGAAAACATCGCCGAGCACGTGATGCACAGCGAGTGGTACCAGGTGCCCGAGGCCACGCAGCGGGCCATCCGGGACACGCAGGCCCGTGGCAACCGCGTGGTGGCGGTGGGCACCACCAGTGTGCGCACGCTGGAGAGCTGGGCCCGTTCGGGCCAAGCCAGTGGCGACACCGACATCTTCATCACCCCTGG
>JAUVXK010000107.1 GCA_030603635.1 Burkholderiales bacterium
CCAGTTGGTGATCAGCCCGCGCCCGCCGGATGGTGCGGACATTGTGCAAAAGCGCCTGTTCGAGGATGAATACCGGGTGTTTTACGACCCCACCGTGCGCCAGGCCCCGAGGGACGCCAGCGAATACCTGGCCGCCGACCATGCCACCGTGGTGTATGAGCCGCGCCGCTCGCTGGACCTGGACCAGTGGCTGGCCGCAAAGGGCGTGCAGCGGCGCTTTAGGGTGATGGTGCCGGGCTTTGCGGGGCTGCCGTCTTTTTTGCAGGGCAGCGACCTGCTGGCCACCGCCCCCGGCCTGCTGCGCCTGCACCTGCTGCGCGGGCTGGCCAGCGCGCCGGTGCCTGTGCCCTGCCCCGCCATGCCCATGTACCTGATCTGGCACATGCGGCACCAGCACGACACGGCCCACCGCTGGCTGCGCGGTGAACTGGAGGCGCTGGTGCCGCAGGCTGTCAGCCCTGCGCGCGGTGCGCCTGCCGGTACTGCTGTGGGCTGAGGCCGGTGCGGCGCTTGAAGAAACGCGAGAAGTAGGCCGGATCCTCGAAGCCCAGCTCGCCCGCCAGACTCGCCGCAGGCGCTGCGATGTAGACGAGGCGGCGACAGGCCTCGCGGGTCAGGCGTTCGTGCACCAGTTCCAGCGCGCTGCGGCCGCTTTCGGCACGCACCAGCCGATTGAGGCGCTGGGTGGACAGGCCCAGGCGCGAGGCGTAGCGCTCCAGCGGCCAGTGCTCGAGAAAGTGCTGCTCCACCAGCAGCAGGAAGCGCGTGAACAGCGCCTGATGGCGATGTGCCCGTTCGCCCTGCCCGGCCTGGCGCCCCTGGGCGCTGGCCTGTGACAGCCGCCACACCACGGCACGCGCCAGCCACAGCACCACCGGCGAATCCCCCGAGCCGGGCCACAGGAACTCCTGCGTCAGCTCGCGGAACAGCGCGTCGAGCCGCTGCGTCACACCGTCCTTCGGCGTAAAGTGCAAGATGCCTGGCGCAGCAAACAACACGCGGAAGGCTTCGCCCACCGATTGAAACTCGCCTTCCACCAGAAAACGTGCGCTCAGCGTCAACACCAGACCGTCGGTGTCGGGTGCGAAACGAAAGCCGTGCACCACCCCCGGCGGCACCACGATGGCGGCAGGCCCCGTTACATCGGCATGCCACTCGTCCAACGCCACCTGGGCTTGGCCGCGGTAGAGCCAGAGCACCTGGTACAGGCCGTGGTGCACGTGCGGCTGGATCTCCCAGTGGTAGAGGCGGCTGCGGGACTGCACCTCTTCGATATGCAGCATTTCCTGCCCCAGGGTGGCGGCTTCGCCATAGAGGGCAAAGCTGGGAATGACCGAGCCTGGGCGGTGTGTGGGTGCAGAAGCTGGGATGGGCATACCGAAATCAAATTGATCGAAAAGTACAAGCTTTGACCACAATTATTGCAGTGTCTTTGTGCGCTGGCGAGCCTACAGTTCGTCGTCGCGAACCACTCACGGAGACAACGCATGACGCCTTTCAGCTTCGACCCCTACTCCCCCGCCGTTGACGCGGACCCCTTCCCCTACTACAAGCGCTTGCGCGACGAGTTCCCCTGCTTCTGGAGTTCCGAAGCGCAGATGTGGGTGCTGTCGCGCTACGCCGACATCGTGACCGCCGGGCAGGATTGGCAGACCTATTCCAGCGCGAGCGGCAACCTGATGACGGAATTGCCCGGCCGCGCCGGAGCCACCCTGGGCAGCTCCGACCCACCGCGCCACGACCGCCTGCGCGGCCTGATCCAGCACGCCTTCATGAAGCGCAACCTGCTGGCCCTGGAGGAACCCATCCGCGCCGTGGCTCAGCAGGTGTTCGGGCAGTTGCAGGGTGTGAAACAGTTCGACTTCAAGGACGTGTCCTCGCAGTTCACGGTGAAGGTGCTGATGGCCGCGCTGGGTCTGCCCATGGGCGACGAGGCCATCGTGGACGAGCAGACCGTGCGCGACAACGCTGTGCTGATGGTGCAGAGCGATTCGCGCACCCGCACCAAGGGCCCCGAGCACATTGCCGCCTACAACTGGATGCAGGACTACGCGAGCAAGGTCATCGCCATGCGCCGCGCCGAGCCCCGCAACGACCTGATCAGCCACTTTGCCCAAGCCGAGATCGACGGCGACCGCCTGGACGAGCGCGAAGTGCTGCTGACCACGACCACGCTGATCATGGCGGGCGTGGAGTCGCTGGGTGGCTTCATGATGATGTTCGCCTACAACCTGGCAACCTTTGACGAGGCACGCCGTGCGGTGGTGGCCAACCCCGAGCTGTTGCCGGACGCGATCGAAGAAAGTCTGCGCTACAACACTTCGGCCCAGCGCTTCCGCCGGCGCCTGATGAAGGACGTGACGCTGCATGGCCAGACCATGAAGGAAGGCGACTTTGTGTGCCTGGCCTACGGCTCGGGCAACCGCGACGAGCGCCAGTTCCCCAACCCGGACGTGTACGACATCACCCGCAAGCCGCGCGGCCACCTGGGCTTTGGCGGCGGGGTGCACGCCTGCCTGGGCACGGCCATTGCCCGCCTGGCAGTGAAGATCGCGTTCGAGGAATTCCACAAGGTGGTGCCCGAGTACCGCCGCGTGGCCGACCAACTGCCCTGGATGCCTTCGTCCACCTTCCGCAGCCCGCTGGTGCTGCAACTGGCCGCAGGCTGAAACGCTACCCGAGACGAGGAAACGCCCATGACGAACATCACCTACGTAGAGGCCTCTGGCCAAGCCACCACCGTGTCCCTGCCCGATGGCTGGAACCTCATGCAGGGCGCCATCGCCAACGGCATTGAGGGCATTCTGGGCGAGTGCGGAGGCTCTTGCGCCTGTGCCACCTGCCACTGCTACGTGGACGAAGCCCGCCTGGGCGACCTGCCCCCGCCTTCGGAAAACGAGCTGGACATGCTGGCCAACGTGGCGGCAGAGCGCCGCCCCAACAGCCGCCTGGCCTGCCAGATCAAGGCTTCGCCGCTGCTGGAAGGGCTGATGCTGCAACTGCCGGAAACACAGGAGTGACACGGCCATGAACTCCGACGTCAGCGCGGACACCCCCACCCCAGAGAGCGTGGTGATCGTGGGCGCAGGCCAGGCTGGCGTGCAGACCGCCGAGGCCCTGCGCAGCGGCGGCTACACCGGCCCCATCACCCTGCTGGGTGATGAACCGCACGGCCCCTACCACCGCCCGCCTTTGTCCAAAGCCTGGCTGGCGGGCGAGATGGACGCCGCACAGCTGGTGATGCGTGCCCCCGAGATGCTGGCCCGCAAAAGCATAGACCTGCGCACCGGCGTGTGCGTGACCGCCATTGACCGTGCCGCACGCCACTTGCGCCTGGCCGATGGCAGCACCCTGCCCTACGGCGCTCTGGTGCTGGCCACCGGTGCCACCCCGCGCACGTTGCCCCTGGCTGGGGGTGATACCCCCGGCGTGCTGGCCCTGCGCGGCAAGGACGATGCCTCGGCCATTGCCGAGCGCATGGCAGCGTGCCTGGCAGCGCAACAGCCGGTGGTGGTGATCGGCGGCGGCTTCATTGGCCTGGAGGTAGCCGCGACCGCCCGCAAGAAGGGGCTGGCCGTGAACGTGCTGGAAGCCGCACCGCGCCTGCTGGGCCGCGTGCTGGCACCCATGCTGTCGGACTGGTACGCCGAACTGCACCGCAGCCATGGCGTGCAACTGGTGCTGGACGCACGCATTGCCGCCATTGAAACGGCGGCCAGCGGCGATGTGGCTGGCGTGCGCCTGGCCGATGGCACGTTGGTGCCTGCCGGGCTGGTGGTGGTGGGCATAGGCGTGCAGGCCAACGACGGGTTGGCGCAGGCCGCCGGGCTGGCTTGCCAACGCGGCATTGTGGTGGACGCCTGCGGCCGCACCGGCGACGCGCACATCTTTGCCGCTGGCGACTGCACCGCCCGCCGCTTGGCTGACGGCACGCTGCTGCGGCTGGAGTCGGTACAGAACGCCACCGAGCAGGGCAAGAGCGTGGCGGCAGCCGTGCTGGGGCAGGAGCGCCCCTTCACCGCGACGCCTTGGTTCTGGAGCGACCAGTACGACAAGAAGCTGCAGATGGCGGGTCTATCTGCTGGCGCCGACACCTGGGCCGTGCGGGGGGACATGGCGGCTGGCGCATTCAGCGTGTACCACTTCCAGAGCGGTCAACTGCTGGCGGTGGACTCAGTCAACAACGCCAGGGACCACCTGCAAGCCCGAAAGCTGCTGGATGCCGGTGTGTCGCCCACGCCAGAGCAGGCGGGGGATACGGCGTTTGACCTGAACAGCTTGCTGGTGACATGAAGTTCAACGGGCTGCGGCCAGTTCCGCCCGAACCCGCAACCCCGAGTGAGCATTGCTGGCGTGCCCAGCACGACGGTGACGCCAGCGACGGCGATGAGGGTGCGCCTGATCCAGGTTTTCATGACGGTGTTCCTTTCAGGAATCGGTTGAACATGTCCGTCATGGTGCCCGCTGTGGCGCCTGCCTGGGTTGCAGGGAGGTCTCGGTTTTTTTCAGATTGTTTCAGCGGTCGCTAGCGCTTGGTCGATCGCATCCAGTTGACCAGTGCCAGGTTGACCGCCTCCGGTTGTTCCATGGTGCTCATGTGCCCGCAGTCCGGCACGATGGTGAGCCTTGAGCCGGCTATGGCCTGCTGCATGTCCCGGTGCTGGGTCGGGCCGCTCCAGGTGTCTTCCGCGCCGGTCATCAACAAGGTGGGCACCTGAATCGAAGCCAACACAGAGGTGGCGTCGGGGCGGTTCAGCAACGCCTGCTGCTGGGCGGCAAACTGTTCCACGCTGCTGCGCTCCAGCATGTCCAGAACGTCTTCGAACACAGGGGTATCGAGCCGACGGGGGTGCACCATGCCGCGTGCCCACTGTCGCCCCATGGCACGCATGCCCTGCTCCCGCGCCAAAGCGACCAGACCCAGGCGTCCTTCGCGTTCACGCATCCCGGCTTCGCCAGTCGCCAGGGGCTTGTATCCGGTATCCAGCAAGGCCAGGCGTTCCACGAGGTGCGGGGCCAGGCGCACCACCTCCAAAGCCACACGCCCACCCATGGAGTGGCCCGCCAGGCTGAAGCGTTCGCTGGGTGCTTCGTCCAACACCTGCTGCGCCATGGCCGTGAGGGAATCCTTCAAGCCCCAGGCTGGCACCACGCACTGGGCCACCGAGGACAGCCCCTGCACCTGCGGTGCCCAGACGGCGGCATCGCACATCAGGCCAGGCAAAAGCATCAGTGTGGGAAGCGGCATGTCAGGTGCTCTCGGTATCGACTTCGCGATTGCCCTGCTCGTTGTAGCGGCTGCCCGCCACCAGGCGGTCGTGCATGACTTCGTCCAGACGTGCAAGCACCTCTGGTGAAAGCCTCACATCGGCTGCCGCCAGGTCCTCCAGCAGGTGCTCCACGCGGGTGGTACCGGGAATGGGCAGAATGTCGGGCCCCTGGTGCAGCAACCAGGCGATGGCCAGTTGCGAAGGGGTGCACCCCACCTCGGTGGCAATGGCGTTGTAGGCCGGCAGCAAGGCCGCGTTCCTGGCGTAGTTGTCGGGTGAAAAACGCGGCATGGTCCGGCGGATGTCCTTGGCGTCAAAGGCCGTCACGTCCAGCGGGCCGCACAGGAAACCACGGGCCACCGGGCTGAACGCCACAAAACTCACCCCCAGTTCGCGACAGGCCTGCAGCACCGCGATTTCGGGGTTGCGCGTCCACAGGGAATACTCGGTCTGCAGGGCAGCGATGGGGTGCACCGCGTGTGCCTTGCGCAGCGTGGCGGCCGACACTTCGCTCAGACCGATGCTGCGGATCTTGCCCTCGCGCACCAGGTCGGCCAGGGCGCCCACGCTGTCTTCAATCGGCACCTGCCTGTCCCAGCGGTGCAGGTAGTAAAGGTCGATCACGTCTGTACGCAGGCGTTTCAGGGCCTCTTCGCAGGTGGCCTTGAGGGTGGCGGGGCGCCCGTCGATGACGCGCACCTTCACGCCCTGCTCGTTCGGCACACCGGTCATGCCGCATTTGCTGGCCAGGGTGAAGCGGGAACGGTGCTGGCTCAGGAACTTGCCCACCAGGGTTTCGCTGGCCCCAAAACCGTAGAGCGCGGCGGTGTCGAAATGGGTGACGCCGTGGTCCAGCGCCGCCAGCAGCACGCGTTCGGCCTGCTGCTCCGACACGGGTTGCCCATAGGCATGGCAGATGTTCATGCAGCCCAGGCCGATGGCGCTGACAGTGAAGGGGCCGAGTGCGCGTTGTTGCATGCAAACTCCTGTGATGGATGAAAAAAGAAGAGAACCCGGAGCCACCGTATGATCGGCTGCCCGACCAGACCCTGAGCAGCCCCAGATGCCCGATCCCGCCCGCTCCACGGCCGATGCCCGCCCAGGCAACCCCATGCACCTCAGGGGATTGTGGCGCTTCGTACGGCCTTACCGCTGGCATGTGGCATTCGCCCTGTGCCTGCTCGGGATGGCTGCAGCCACCGCCCTGTGGTTTCCCTGGGCGTTGCGGGGCGTGATCGATACCGCTTTTGCAGCGGGTCAGGGCACGGACCAGGTGGCGGCGCTGCAAGGCCATTTTGGCCTGCTGGCCGGCCTGGCAGTGGCGTTGGGGGCTTTGTCGGCCTTGCGCTTCCACTGGTTCACCTGGCTGGGCGAGCGCATCACCGCCGACGTGCGGCAGGCCGTGTACGACCATGTGCTCAGGCAAAGCCCGGAGTTTTTCGAGACCACCAAGAGTGGCGAGGTGGCCAGCCGTCTGACCACCGACACCACGCTCATTCAGACGGTGGTGGGTTCGTCGCTGTCGATGGGACTGCGCAACGCGGTGATGGGCACCGGGGCCCTGGTGATGCTGGTGTGGTCGCACCCGTGGGCCATGCTGCAGGTGTTGGCCGTGGTGCTGGTGGTGGTGCTGCCCACCGTGTGGTGGGGCCGACGGGTGCGGCGCCTGTCGCGCGCCAGCCAGGACCGCGTGGCCGACGCCAGCGGCATCGCCACCGAGGTGCTGGCCGCCATGCCACTGGTGCAGAGCTACACCGCCGAGCCTCGCGAAAGCCGCCGCTTTGCCGACTCCACAGAAGCTGCCTACGCCGTGGCCTTGCAGCGCAGCCGGGCGCGCAGCGGCCTGCTGGGGTTCGTGATGATCACCACCGCCCTGCTCGTGATCTGGGGCCTGTACCTGGGCTCGCAGGCCGTGCTGGGTGGCCGCATGACCGCTGGCGAACTGGGACAGTCGGCCATATACGCCATGATGTTCGCCAGTGCGGTGGCCGTGCTGGGTGAGGTGTATGGCGATGTGCTGCGCGCCGCCGGTGCCAGTGAACGACTGGCCGAGCTGCTGGGCACCGTATCGCCCGTGCGGGCACCGGCACAGCCCACGCCCCTGCCTGACCATGCCGGAGGCAGCGAAGTCACCCTGGAAGGCGTGACCTTCCACTACCCCTCCCGCCCGGACCAGCCCGCCCTGCAGGACGTGTCGCTGCGGGTGGGGGCCGGGGAAACCGTGGCGCTCGTGGGGCCCAGCGGTGCCGGCAAAAGCACCGTGTTTGCGCTGCTGCTGCGGTTCTACGACGCGCAGCGCGGCGTGGTCCGGCTCAATGGCGTGCCCGTCGATGCCCTGGCCCTGCAGGATCTGCGCGGCCACATCGGCCTGGTGGCCCAGGACCCGGTGATATTTTCTGCGAGCGCGCTGGACAACATCCGCTACGGCCAGCCCGACGCCACGCCAGCTCAAGTGGAGGCTGCGGCCCGTGCCGCCCATGCGCACGAATTCATCGTGCGCATGCCCGAGGGCTACGACACCTTTCTGGGAGAACGGGGCGTGCGCCTGTCGGGCGGGCAACGCCAGCGCATCGCCATTGCACGCGCCATTCTCAAGAACCCACCCCTGCTGCTGCTGGACGAAGCCACCAGCGCCCTGGACACGCACAGCGAACGCGCGGTGCAGGCCGCGCTGGAGTCGGCCATGGCGGGGCGCACCACGCTGGTCATCGCGCACCGGCTGTCCACCGTGCAGAAGGCCGACCGCATCGTGGTCTTGGACCACGGCCGCGTGATGGAACAGGGCAGCCACACCGAATTGATGGCACGCGGCGGGCTGTACGCCAGCCTGGCCGCCCTGCAGTTTCAGGAATAAGGCCTCAGTCGCCCGCGCCATCAGGCGTTGAGCTGCTGCTCCAACTGGTGCAACACCTGGTAGCACGGCAGCACGCTGGCCACGCTGGCGTTCGGCTCTCGCCCCTCGCGGATGGCAGCAAAAAACTCGCGGTCCTGCAGTTCGATGCCGTTCATGGACACGTCCACCTTCGACACGTCTATCTTCTCTTCCTTGCCGTTGAACAGGTCGTCGTAACGGGCGATGTAGGTCGCGGAGTCGCCGATATAGCGGAAGAAGGTGCCCAGCGGGCCGTCGTTGTTGAAGCTTAAGGAAAGCGTGCAGATGGCACCGTTGGCCGCCTTGAGCTGGATCGACATGTCCATGGCGATGCCCAGCGTGGGATGGATCGGCCCCTGGATGGCGTTGGCCTTCACGATGGGGCTGCAGGCCTGGTAGGCGAACAGGTCCACCGTGTGGGCGGCGTGGTGCAACAGCAGGTGGTCGGTCCAGCTGCGCGGCTGGCCCAGGGCGTTCAGGTTGGTGCGGCGGAAGAAGTAGGTCTGCACGTCCATCTGCTGGATGTTGAATTCACCGGCCTGGATCTTCTTGTGCACGTACTGATGGCTGGGGTTGAAACGGCGGGTGTGGCCGCACATGGCCACGAGACCGGTCTGCTTCTGCAGCGCC
>JAUVXK010000199.1 GCA_030603635.1 Burkholderiales bacterium
GCCGAGGCCCTGGCCCGGGGCAGGGCGGTGCGAGCCTCCGTCGATCAGGCCATGGCCGATGACGCCACCCCGCTGCGCCCCGGTGCCGAGGTGGCGTTCTTTCCGCCCGTGACCGGTGGCTGAGCCGGTGCCGTCCATGAACACTGCCCGTGTCCGCATCCAGACCGAGGATTTCGATCTCGGGGCCGAAGTGGCCGCGTTGCGCGCCGCAGACGCGCGCGTGGGCGCGGTCTGTGCCTTTGTGGGCACGGTGCGGGACCGCAACGACGGACTCAGCGTGTCCACCATGGAGCTGGAACACTACCCCGGCATGACGGAAAAGGCCATCGAGGCCATGATCGACGAGGCGCATCGGCGCTTCGACATCTTCGGTGCCCGTGTCATCCACCGCGTGGGGCTCTTGCAGCCGATGGACCAGATCGTGCTGGTGGCCGTGACCTCGGCCCACCGGGGTGAGAGCTTCCAGGCCTGCGAATTCCTCATGGACTACCTGAAGACACAGGCGCCTTTCTGGAAGAAGGAACAGACGCCCGATGGCGCCCGCTGGGTGGACGCCCGGGTGAGCGATGACGCCGCGCTGGCCCGCTGGGGCATCGAAAGCCACAACGGCTGAAGCCACTTCCTCCCGGGCGGATCAATCCCCCATGACCACGCCTTCGCGGCGCGGGTCGGCACCACCGAAGTACCCCCCGGGCACACGCTGAATCGCCTGCAGGCCGCTGGTCATGGCCATTTCCCGCACCTCGTGCCCACGTGCTTCAAGCGCCCGAACGGTGGCGGCGGGAAAGCGTTGCGCTTCCAGCAGCGTGGGGCCGTTGGTGGAACCGAAGTTGGGCAGATCGATGGCCTGCTGCGGGTTGAGGCCCCAGTGCAGGGTGCCCCAGAGGGTCTTGGCCGTGTAGTGGATGATCAGCGCCCCACCGGGGCTGCCGGCGCTCATGACGAGTTGGCCGCCGGACCGATCGAACACCAGCGTGGGCGACATGGACGAGCGCGGGCGTTTGCCCGGCTGCACCCGGTTGGCGATGGCTTGTCCCTCGGCATTTCGGGGCGCGAAGCTGAAATCGGTCAACTGGTTGTTGAGCAAAAACCCCTTGACCATCTGGCGCGAACCGAATGCGGCCTCGATGGTGGTGGTCATGGCCACGGCCTGACCCTGGGCATCGACGATGCTGATGTGGCTGGTGCCGTATTGCGGCTGCTCGGGCATGGGGGCATAGCTGGTCTGTGTACCGGGTGGGCGACCGGGCTGAGCCACTTTCATGGACTGTTCGCCGATCAGCCGTGCGCGCTCGGCCAGGTAGGCGGGGGACAGCAGGCTCATCCAGGTGTCGGCAGGCGGGGCAACGAAGTCGGGGTCGGCGACGTACTGCGCGCGGTCGGCGAAGGCGAGCCGGGCGGCCTCGGTGTAGAAGTGCAGCCAGTCGACGGCGGGCAATCCGTCCGCGCCCAGGGGCAGTGCGGCACCCGGTGTGTGCTGCAGAATGCCCAGGATCTGACCGACGGCGATGGCACCCGAGCTCGGGGGTGGGAAACCGCAGAGCCGGAACACCCTCTGCGGCGGCACCGCGTGGTCGTGACAGAGCGGTTCACGCTTTCGCGGCTGGTAGCCAGACAGATCGGCCAGCGTCATCTGGCCGGGGTTGGTGGGGTGGCTCCGCACCTTGTCCACAATGGCCTCGGCCACCGGCCCCTCATGCAGGGCTTGGGAGCCGCGCGCCGCGATGACCCGAAGCACCTCGGCCAGTTCGGGGTTCTTCAGTACGTGTCCCACCGGCCAGGGGTGGCCGCTGGAGTCGTAGAAGTAGGCGGCGGCCACCGGGTCTTGCTGCAGATGACGCTCCGCTGACAACAGCGTGTGCAGCCGGGGGCTGACCGGGAAGCCCCGTTCGGCCAGGGCGATGGCGGGCTGGAACAGCGTGGCCCAAGGTAGGGTGCCGTGTTCCCGGTGGGCCAGTTCCAGCATGCGAACCGCGCCGGGCACGCCCACTGCACGGCCGCCCACGACAGCGTCCATGAAGGCCATGGGCTTGCCGTCTTCCTGCAGGAAGAGTTTTTCGTTGGCGGCGGCGGGTGCGGTTTCGCGTCCGTCGTAGGCCTGGACGGCTCGACCGTCGAAATGCAGCAGGAAGGCACCGCCGCCGATGCCGCTGGACTGGGGTTCCACCAAAGTGAGCACCATCTGCACGGCGATCGCGGCGTCCACCGCACTGCCGCCGGCTTTCAGCACCTGGTGGCCGGCCTGGGTGGCCAGCGGGTTGGCTGCAGCAACGGCAAAGCGGGACGTCTGCCAACCGGGTTTGTCGCTGAGGCCCGACGCGCCTTCGGGTGCCAGGGGCACGTTGTCGGGGAACGTGGGAGCTGGGGTGCCACAGGCGGTCAGCAGCAGGGCCGACAGCAGGAAGGAGGGAAGGGTGTATCGCATGGCGGGGCTCGGAGCGTTCAACGTGCAGGCCAAAGGGTACGACAAAGCAGGCACGGAGATCAGGTTCTCTGCTGCCCTTCACTTGAAAACCCCCGCCACCATCCCCAACATGGCTTCAGTTCACACATCAGCAGGAGCATCTGCATGCGCATCGACAAACTCACCACGAAGTTCCAGGAGGCCCTGGGCGAAGCCCAGACGCTGGCGCTGGGGCAGGACCACGCCTACATCGAGCCGGCCCACGTGCTGGCCGCCATGCTGCGCCAACAGGACGGCCCCAAGGCCTTGCTGCAACGCGCCGCTGTGAATGTGGTGGCACTCGGCAAGGCGGCTGACGAGGCCATTGCCAAGCTC
>JAUVXK010000197.1 GCA_030603635.1 Burkholderiales bacterium
GTAGAGGATGTCGCTGAAGCCGAAATCGGCGTACACCTTTTTCAGCACCTTGGTGAAGGTGTCGCATTCGGCCAGGATCTGGTCTTCGGTGCAGAAGATGTGGCCATCGTCCTGCGTGAAGCCGCGCACACGCATGATGCCGTGCAGGCCACCCGACGGTTCATTGCGGTGGCATTGGCCGAACTCGCCGTAGCGCAGCGGCAGGTCGCGGTAGCTCTTGATGCCCTGCTTGAAGATGAGGATGTGGCCCGGGCAGTTCATCGGCTTGAGCGCGTAGTCGCGCTTTTCCGATTCGGTGGTGAACATGTTGTCGCGGTACTTGTCCCAGTGGCCGGTTTTTTCCCACAGCGTCTTGTCCAGGATCTGCGGCCCCTTGACTTCCTGGTAGCCGTTTTCCCGGTAGACGCGGCGCATGTACTGCTCGACCTCCTGCCACAACGTCCAGCCTTTGGGGTGCCAGAACACCAGGCCAGGGGCATGGTCGTCGATGTGGAACAGGTCCAGCTCTCGACCGAGCTTGCGGTGATCGCGCTTCTCGGCCTCTTCCAGCATGGTGAGGTAGTTCTGCAGGTCGTCCTTGCTGGCCCAGGCCGTGCCGTACACGCGCTGCAGCATCTCGTTGCGGTGGTCGCCTCGCCAGTAGGCACCGGCCACTTTCATCAACTTGAAATGCTTGAGCTTGCCGGTGCTGGGCACGTGGGGGCCACGGCACAGATCCTCGAAGGCGCCTTCGCGATACAGGCTCACGTCCTCGTTCGCCGGGATGCTGGCGATGATTTCAGCCTTGTAGTGCTCGCCCAGACCCTTGAAGTAAGTGACCGCTTCGTCGCGCGGGAGCACACGGCGCACCACGGGCTCGTCCTTCGCGGCGAGTTCGGCCATCTTTTTCTCGATCGCGGCCAGGTCCTCGGGCGTGAAGGGGCGTTTGTAAGAGAAGTCGTAATAGAAACCGTTGTCGATCACCGGACCGATGGTGACCTGCGCATCGGGGAACAGCTCCTTGACCGCATAAGCCAGCAGATGGGCAGTGGAGTGGCGGATCATCTCCAGGCCTTCGGCGTCCTTCGCGGTGACGATGGCGAGGCTGGCATCCTGCTCCAGGGTATAGGAGGTGTCCACCAGGCGGCCATCGACCTTGCCGCCCAGGGCGGCCTTGGCCAGACCAGCCCCAATGGAAGCGGCCACGTCGGCCACCGTGACCGGGCCAGGAAACTGGCGTTGGGAACCGTCGGGGAGCGTGATGTTGAGCATGGGCAGGTCCAGAAAAACGAAACGCGGCTCAAGGCCGCGCTGACAGGGTGACAAGAGATTCGAGCAGGCGCGAACTGCCGCCCTTCACAGGGCAGAACCAACCTCCGTAGGAGTTCGCGGTGTCATAACCAGAATGCCTTTCTCGCTCTTGTCGATCAAACAGTGCGCGTATTTTCTCATATTTCGCGTCCGAACCATGCCCCGCACGCAGAAGCGACGCGCGCTGCATCCTTCCGTGTAATAGATTGCAAACAGCCCTTGCGAAGCCACCGCCCGAGTTCTACCATCGATTTCCCTCCAACCGAAGGATGACACCATGAACCGCTCTACCCTGCTCATCGCCACGGCCGCTGCCCTGGCGGCGGTTGGCCCAGCCTTGGCCCAATCCGCCCCGCTGGCGCAAGCCCTTGAAAGCGTCGGTGGCAATCTGGCCAACGATCCGGACAACCCCGGCCTCAACCGAGCCCACCAACAACTGATGGACAACCAGCAGCGCATCCAGTCTGGCCAGACGGAATCCGGCAGGAGCGGTCTGGCCGCCTCGCAGGGTCGCAGCAACGGCAATCCGGGCGGCAGAGGCGGCAACGGCGGGGGCGGTGGAGGAGGCAATGGCGGTGGTCGAGGCCGCTGACTGAAAATGCCCCTCAGATTCGAACCTGAGGGGCACCCGTGTGTGACAGGCATGGGGCTTCCCCCATGCATGGTGATCAGTGGAACTGTTCTTCTTCGGTGGAGCCGGTCAGGGCCTTCACGCTGGAGGAGCCACCCTGAATCACGGTGGTCACGTCGTCGAAATAGCCTGCACCCACTTCCTGCTGGTGCGACACGAAGGTGTAGCCCTTCTCGCGCGCCTTGAACTCGGGTTCCTGCACCATCTCGGTGTAATGCTTCATGCCTTCGCCACGGGCGTAAGCGTGGGCAAACTGGAAGGTGTTGAACCAGTTGATGTGGATGCCGGCCAGCGTGATGAACTGGTACTTGTAGCCCAGCGCCGACAGCTCGTCCTGGAACTTGGCGATGGTGGCGTCGTCCAGGTTCTTCTTCCAGTTGAACGAGGGCGAGCAGTTGTAGGACAGCAGCTTGCCTGGGCAGGCGGCATGCACGGCCTGGGCGAACTCGCGGGCGAAGCCCAGGTCAGGCGTGCCGGTTTCACACCACACCAGGTCGGCGTAGGGGGCATAGGCCACACCGCGGCTGATGGCCTGCTCCAGACCGTTCTTGACGCGGTAGAAACCTTCCTGGGTGCGCTCGCCGGTGCAGAAGGGCTTGTCGTTGGCGTCGTGGTCGCTGGTCAGCAGGTTGGCGGCTTCGGCGTCGGTACGGGCCAGGATCAGCGTGGGCACGCCCATGGTGTCGGCGGCAAAACGGGCGGCGATCAGCTTCTCGATCGCTTCCTGCGTGGGCACCAGCACCTTGCCACCCATGTGGCCGCACTTCTTCACGGCGGCCAGCTGGTCTTCGAAGTGCACGCCGGCGGCACCGGCGGCGATCATGTTCTTCATCAGTTCGAAGGCGTTCAGCACGCCGCCGAAACCGGCTTCCGCGTCGGCCACGATGGGCAGGAAGTAGTCG
>JAUVXK010000070.1 GCA_030603635.1 Burkholderiales bacterium
CCCGGGCCAGGGCCTCTGCCCAGGCACCGCCACGCGCCACAAGCTCGTCGCGCAGCGCCCCCACGGTGGTGGCGGAGGTCTGGAGCGTGGTTTCCGGGGTGCCCACGGCTTCCCGAATGGCGGCAAAGAAACGAACGTGGATGGTCATGGCGTCAGGACAACAGGGCATCGAAAGAAAGGTACCGCACCTCGTCGCCGTGTGCAATGGCCTGCCCCGGCGGGTTGTCCACCAGGCCGTCGCCCCACACGACCGAAGTCAGCACACCCGAACTCTGGTTGGAGAACAGCTCCAGCCCGCCCTGGGCATTGCGGCGCACGCGCAGAAACTCCCGGCGCTTGTCGCCCTTGGGCAGGTCGAAATGGGCCGTCATCGGTAGCGGCTGCGGCAACCCATCAGCCTCGGGTCCTTGAACCCCCTGCAAGCGACGCAGGAACGGCCGAACCAGCAACAGAAAGGTGACGAAGCTCGACACCGGGTTGCCAGGCAAGCCCACGAAGTGACAGCGCCCCTGGTCCGCAGCCTTGGCCACCCAGCCATGGGCAAAGGGCTTGCCCGGTTTCATGCCGACCTGCCACAGGTCCAACCCACCGAGCTGCTGTACGGCCGGCTTGATGTGGTCTTCCTCCCCCACCGACACACCCCCGCTGGTGAGAATGACGTCGTGGGCTTCGGCGGCCGAACGCAGGGCCGCCACCGTCGCTTCGCGCTGATCGGGCACGATTCCCAGGTCGCTCACCTCGCAGCCCATGCGCTGTAACAGGGCCCGCAGGAAAAACCGGTTGGAGTTGTAGATCGCCCCAGGTCGCATCTGCTCGGGCGCCACGTCACCGGGCATGACCAGTTCGTCACCCGTGGAAAACAGCGCCACACGCACCCGCCGCCAAACCGGCAAGTGGGCAAAACCCATGCTCGCGGCCAACCCGAGTTCGGCGGGCCCCAGGCGCTGGCCAGCGGGCAATACCACGGCGCCACGGCGCACGTCCTCGCCCTGCCGCCGCATCCACTGGCCGGGCTGAGGGGTGGCATGGAAGCGAACGAGCGGCAGGCCCTCTGCCTCGCCCACGGCTTCGGCGTCTTCCTGCATGACCACGGCATCGGCGCCTGCGGGCAGCGGCGCACCGGTGAAAATGCGCGCCACCGTGCCGGGCTTCAATGCCGGCCCGAAATGCCCAGCCGGTATGCGCTGCGACACCGGCAACGCCCCACCCGCTGCAGCGACCAGGTCGGCACAGCGCACGGCATAGCCGTCCATCGACGAATTGTCGTGCCCTGGTACGTCCAGCGCGGACACCAGATCCTGAGCCAGCACACGGCCATCGGCGTCGAATGTCGGCACCGGCTCGGTCTGTGTCACGGCCTGCGCACTGCCCAGCAGCCGGGTCAGCGCATCTTCCAGCCGCATCAGGCCCGGACGGGGCGAAGGCGCAAGGGAAGAGACTGCATCGTTCATACGGCACCGGGCTCCGGGAAACGATAGTCGAAGCGGTGGGCATGGACCTGCATCCAGTTCACCACGGCTTGCGGATCATTGATGTCCAGCACCGGCAACCCGGTCGGCTCCGGCAGCGTGGCGGGATCGTCCGTGGCCACGGCCACCACGAACGGGTCCAGGGGATAGAGTACCGGTCCGCCGGGCTCCTGGCGCCACAGCTCCAGCTTGGGAATGTCGGCATCGCGGAACCCTTCCACCAGCACCCAGTCGGCCACTGGCGACAGGTCGGCCAGCATCTGGTGGACCGTGAGCGCAACCTCGCACTCGAACTCGCGCATCAGGACCAGGCGCCGCGAGGACGCCACCACCACCTCGAAGGCTCCGGCCTCCCGGTGCCGGAAACTGTCCTTCCCGGGGTGGTCCACGTCGGGCCCGTGATGGGCATGCTTGACCACCGACACCCGCTGGCCAAGGGCCCGCAGGGCGGGAATGAGGCGCTCGATCAGGGTGGTCTTGCCCACCCCGGAATAACCGGCAAATCCTGCAACGCGCATCTCACCCGCCATGGGAATTCTCCCGCTTCACGCCTGGCACTGGGCGGCCATGTAGGCCTTGACCTTTTCGGCATCGGCCGGCATCACCTGCACCCGTTTGGGCAGTGCCTCGATGCCATCGAAGCGGGCCGGGCGATCGGGTTCGCGTCCCAGCGCCTCGACGATGGTGTCGGCGAACTTGATCGGCAGTGCCGTCTCCAGCACCACCATCGGCACACCAGCGGTCCGGTGCTCACGCGCCACCTTCACGCCGTCGGCGGTGTGGGTGTCGATCATCTGGCCGAAACGCGACCAGGTATCGCGGATGGTGGCCAGGCGGTCGGCATGGGTGCTCTTGCCACTGGCGAAACCATAACGGCTGGCGGCCTGGGCAAAATGCGGGTCGGCGCTCAGGTCGAATCGGCCCTCGCGCGCCAGCGCTGCGCCAAACAGGGCCTGGGTGCGGTCGGCATCGCGGCCGATCAGGTCGAACACGAAGCGCTCGAAATTGCTGGCCTTGGAAATGTCCATCGACGGGCTCGACGTCTCAAAGGTGTCGGCGCTGCCGCGCACCCGGTACACGCCGGTGCGGAAGAACTCGTCGAGCACGTCGTTCTCGTTGGTCGCCACCACCAGCTGGTGGATGGGCAGACCCATCATGCGCGCCACGTGGCCGGCACACACGTTGCCAAAGTTCCCGCTCGGCACCGTGAAGCTGACCTTCTGGCTGTTGGACGCCGTGGCCTGGATGTAGCCGGCAAAGTAGTACACCACCTGAGCCAGCAGCCGTGCCCAGTTGATGGAGTTGACCGTACCGATCTTGTACTGGCGTTTGAACGCCAGGTCGTTGCTCACCGCCTTGACGATGTCCTGGCAGTCGTCGAACACGCCTTCGATGGCGATGTTGTGGATGTTGGCGTCCTGCAGGCTGAACATCTGCGCCTGTTGGAAGGGGCTCATGCGCCCGTGAGGGCTGGTCATGAACACACGCACACCCTGCTTGCCGCGCATGGCATGCTCGGCCGCACTGCCGGTGTCGCCACTGGTGGCTCCCAGGATGTTGAGTTCTTCGCCACGGCGACCCAGTTCGTATTCGAACAGGTTGCCCAGCAGCTGCATGGCCATGTCCTTGAAAGCCAGCGTGGGACCGTTGGACAGCGCCTCCAGCCAGAGCCCATCCTCTAACTGGCGCAGGGGCACGATCTCGCGCGTACCGAACACCTCGGCGGTGTAGGTCTTGGCACACAAGGCGCGCAGATCGGCCGCGGGAATGTCGTCGATGTAGAGCGACAGCACCTCGAACGCCAGTTCCGCGTAACCCTGTTCGCGATAGACCTTGCGCCAGCGGGTGAGTGTGGCGTCGTCCACCTGCGGGTAGTGCTCGGGCAGGTACAGGCCGCCGTCAGGCGCCAGGCCCTCCAGCAGGATCTCGCAGAAACGCTTGCGGTCCGCGTGGCCGCGGGTGGACAGGTAGCGCATCAGGCCAGTTCCTCCTTGCGGATGCGCACGATAGGCGCCAGCACGGTGGGCAGCCCCTGCATGTGAGCGATGGCATCGTTCATGGTGCCTTCGCGGGTGCTGTGGGTGAGGATGATCAGGTCGGTCTGGCGGCTACCTTCCTCGGCTTCGCGCTGCAGCACAGCGTCGATGCTGATGCCGGCCTCGGCCAGCAGGCCCGTGACCTTGGCCAGCACGCCCGCCTCGTCGGCCACGCGCAGACGCAGGTAGTAGCTCGTGACCACCTCGCTCATGGGCAGGACCGGCAGGTCGCTCATCGACGCCGGCTGGAACGCCAGGTGCGGCACGCGGTTGAGGGGGTCTGCGGTGTGCAGGCGGGTCACGTCCACCAGATCGGCGATCACGGCGCTGGCCGTGGGCTCACTGCCCGCGCCCTTGCCGTAGTACAGCGTGGTGCCCACGGCGTCGCCCTGCACCACCACGGCGTTCATGGCGCCTTCCACATTGGCGATCAGGCGCTTGGCGGGGACCAGACAGGGATGCACCCGCAGCTCTATGCCCTGGGCCGCGCGCTTGGTGATACCCAGCAGCTTGATGCGGTATCCCAGTTGCTCGGCGTAACGGATGTCGGCCGCTTCCAGCTTCGTGATGCCTTCCACGTGGGCCTTGTCGAACTGCACCGGAATGCCGAAGGCAATGGCGCTCATGATGGTGGCCTTGTGCGCGGCGTCCACGCCCTCGATGTCGAAGGTCGGGTCGGCTTCGGCGTAACCCAGGCGCTGGGCCTCCTTGAGCACCACGCCGAAATCCAGCCCCTTGTCGCGCATTTCCGACAGGATGAAGTTCGTGGTGCCATTGATGATGCCGGCCACCCACTGGATCTGGTTGGCGGTCAGCCCCTCACGCAGCGCCTTGATGATGGGGATTCCACCGGCCACGGCGGCCTCGAAGGCCACCATCACGCCCTTGGCCTGCGCAGCGGCGAAGATTTCGGTGCCGTGCACCGCCAGGAGGGCCTTGTTGGCGGTCACCACGTGCTTGCCGGCGGCAATCGCCTCCATCACCAGGGCCTTGGCAATGCCGTAGCCACCGATCAGCTCGACCACGATGTCGATGTCGGGATTGGCGATCACTTGCCGTGCATCGTTGACAACCCGCACGCCTTCGCCCACGAGGGACTGGGCACGCGCCACGTCCAGGTCGGCCACCATGGTGATCTCGATGCCACGGCCGGCACGGCGCTGGATTTCCTCCTGGTTGCGTTTGAGCACGTGAAAAACGCCACTGCCCACGGTTCCTATGCCCAGCAGGCCCACTTGTATCGGTTTCATATCGTTCGGTTCTTGGTCAGAAAGGCGGATGGCGACGAGCGCGTGGAATCAGGTGCCGTGGCGCTTGCGGTAGTGCACCAGGAAGCGGGCGATGCGGCCCACGGCATCGGCCAGGTCGTCCTCGTGTGGGAGGAACACCAGGCGGAAGTGGTCCGGGGTCGGGTAGTTGAACCCCGTGCCTTGCACAATGAGCACCTTTTCCTCGGCCAGCAGCTCGTAGGCGAACTGCTGGTCATCCTCGATGGGGTACATCTTCGGGTCCAGCCGCGGGAACATGTACAGCGCGGCCTTGGGCTTGACGCAGGTCACGCCCGGGATCTCGGTCAACAGCTTGTGCGCCAGGTCCCGCTGGCGGCACAGGCGGCCGCTTGGCGCCACCAGGTCATTGATGCTCTGGTAGCCACCCAACGCCGTCTGAATGGCCAACTGCCCCGGCGTGTTCGCGCACAGGCGCATCGAAGCCAGCATGTTCAGCCCCTCGATGTAGTCCTTGGCGCGGCGCTTGTCGCCGGAAACGATCATCCAGCCCGCGCGGTAGCCGCAGGAGCGGTAGTTCTTGCTCAGGCCGTTGAAGGTCACGCACAGCACGTCGTCGGCCAGCGAGGCGATGGACGTGTGCACATGGCCGTCGTACAGCACCTTGTCGTAAATCTCGTCGGCAAAAACGATCAGATTGTGCTTGCGCGCCAGATCCACGATGGCCTGGAGCACCTCGTTCGGGTAGAGCGCGCCGGTCGGGTTGTTGGGGTTGATAACCACGATCCCCTTGGTATGGGGCGTGATCTTGCGCTCGATGTCGGCCAGGTCGGGCGTCCAGCCGGCCTGCTCGTCGCACATGTAATGCACCGGCGTGCCACCCGAAAGCGATACGGACGCCGTCCACAGCGGGTAGTCCGGCGCCGGCACCAGGATCTCGTCGCCCGCGTTCAGCAGCGCATTCATGCTCATGGTGATGAGCTCGCTCGCGCCGTTGCCCAGGTACACGTCGTCCACCGTGACGCCCGCAATGCGCTTTTCCTGGGTGTAGTGCACGATGGCCTTGCGCGGTGCGAAAAGGCCCTTGCTGTCGGTATAGCCCGCCGCATTCGGCAGGTTGCGGATCATGTCCTGCAGGATCTCGTCGGGCGGCTCCAGCCCGAACACCGCCAGGTTGCCGATGTTGAGCTTGATGATCTTCTGGCCTTCTTCCTCCATCGCTCGCGCCTTGTCCAGCACGGGTCCCCGGATGTCGTAACAGACATTGGCCAGCTTGGCGGATTTGGATATGGGCGTGGAGGGCATGATGCGCAGGAGGTGAAACCTATAATTTCACCATACTTTTCGAACCACGATCCTCCATGAAGCTCCAACCGGACCGATTCGACACCCTGGCCGTCCATGCCCACGGCCCGGGCTGGGTGATGATCGGCGGTCAGCGTTACGAGGAAAGCGTCATCTTCTGCTCGGAGGGCTACCTCAAGCCCTGGCAATGCGCTGGTCACGCGGCCCTCACGGCAGGACACTTTGAACGCTTGGTGGAATGGCGCCCCGAACTGGTGGTGTTCGGCAGCGGTCTGAAGCTGAAGTTCGTGTCTCCCGCCCTGCTGCGCCCGCTGATCGAGGCCGGCATCGGCGTGGAAACCATGGACACCATGGCCGCCGCGCGCACCTACAACATCCTGGCCGGCGAAGGGCGACGGGTGGCCGCTGCCCTACTCATCGAAACCCCTTAGTCGGCCAACCCCGAAGGCGGCCCCTTTCGGGGTAAAATGCGGTATTACGTTCGGCGCCCGCCGCTTCTCTGTACGAGCGAGCCGGGCGGTCGCTACCGAGCGCCTTCGCAGCATTCAACCTAGCAGGGGATCCGCTTCATGGCCGTAGTTGTCAATAAACCCATTCCTGAATTTGAAGCCAATGCCACGGGCGGTGTCAAGGTCACGCATCAGTCCCACCACGGGCAAACCTTGATCCTGTACTTCTACCCCAAGGACAACACCCCCGGCTGCACCACCGAGGCCATGCAGTTCCGCGACAAGTACAAGGACTTCGTCAAGGCCGGCGCTCAGGTGTTCGGCGTTTCGCGCGACAACATGAAGTCACATGACGACTTCAAGGCCAAGCTGGAGCTGCCCTTCGAGCTCATCGCCGACACCGAAGAAAAAATGTGCCACATGTTCGGCGTGGTCAAGAACAAGATCATGTATGGCAAGAAGGTCAAGGGCATCGAGCGAAGCACCTTCCTGATCGGCCCCGATGGCGTGCTGCTGCAGGAGTGGCGCGGCCTCAAGGTGCCGGGCCACGTGGAAGAGGTTCTGAAAGCCGTGAAGATGGTCAAAAAGGCCGCCTGACCACGGTTTTGCGTGGTGCATAATGAACTCATGCACCTGAGTTCGACGCCCACCGTCAACCCGTCTCCCATCCAAGCCGCCCGGGCTGTCCGTGGCGGCTTTTTTCTTGCCGCCCATCCCGGTCACTGAACCCCATGCCCCTTCCTCCTGCCCCTGCCAAAAAAGCCGCTCGCCTGTCCACGCAAGCGGTCGATTCCTCCCGTGCCGTCCGCCAAACCTCCGACACCCCGTTTGAGCAACCCACCTCGCTGACCGCCCCTCAGGCCGTCAAGCAGCCGGCATCCTCGTCGGCACGTCGCAATGCCAGAGCAGCCCGCTCCTCCACCGAGGCCAAAGCCACCGCCACGGTCCCGGCAGCCACACCGGCTGCGGTGCCCCGCGTTCAGGTGGAACAACCGGCAGCCCATGCTCACCAACGCCGACGAAAGGGAGGAGCCACCCAGGGCCCCAAGCGCCTGTTCGTGCTCGACACCAACGTACTCATGCACGACCCGACCAGCCTGTTCCGCTTCGAGGAACACGACATCTTCCTGCCCATGATCGTGCTGGAAGAGCTGGACGCCAACAAGAAAGGGATGAGCGAAGTCGCGCGCAACGCCCGCCAGGCCAGCCGAACGCTCGACACCCTGGCCGCCCAGCGCGGCGGCGACATCAGCAGTGGCCTCTCGCTCTCGGCCCTGGGCAACCCCGACGCCACCGGCTGCCTCTTCTTCCAGACCGTTCCGCTGCAGCACGAACTGCCCAGCAGCCTGCCCCAGGGCAAGGCCGACAACCAGATCCTGGGCGTGGTTCAGGCCCTGAAGATCAAACACCCCGGGCGTGAAGTGGTGCTGGTGTCGAAAGACATCAACATGCGCGTCAAGGCTCGCGCGCTGGGCCTCGCCGCCGAAGACTACGAAAACGACAAGACCCTGGACGACGGCGAACTGCTCTACCCCGGCTCGCTCGCCCTGCCCCCGGACTTCTGGACCCGCCAGAGCAAGACGCTGGAAAGCTGGCAACAGGGCGGCCACACCTTCTACCGCATCAGCGGCCCCATCGTCGAGCAGCTCGCGATCAACCAGTTCGTGTTCTTCGAGGCGGCGGGCGAACCCCCGCTCTATGCCCGCGTCACCGAAGTGCGTGGCAAACAGGCCGTGCTCAAGACCCTGAAGGACTACACCCACCTGAAGAACGCCGTGTGGGGCGTGACCAGCCGCAACCGGGAACAGAACTTCGCGCTCAACCTGCTCATGGACCCGGAAATCGACTTCGTGTCGCTCGCCGGCACGGCCGGCACCGGCAAAACGCTCATGGCCCTGGCCGCCGGCCTCACGCAAGTGCTGGACGAGCGCCGCTACACCGAAATCATCATGACCCGCGCCACCGTGAGCGTGGGTGAAGACATCGGCTTTTTGCCCGGCACCGAAGAGGAAAAAATGGGCCCCTGGATGGGCGCGCTGGACGACAACCTGGAATTCCTGGCCAAGGGCGACGGCGGCAACGCAGGCGAATGGGGCCGCGCCGCCACCAATGAGCTGATTCGCAGCCGCATCAAGGTCAAGAGCATGAACTTCATGCGCGGGCGCACCTTCATGAACAAGTACGTCATCATCGACGAGGCGCAAAACCTCACGCCCAAGCAGATGAAGACGCTCATCACCCGCGCCGGCCCCGGCACCAAGATCATCTGCATGGGCAACCTGGCCCAGATCGACACGCCCTACCTCACCGAAGGCTCCAGCGGCCTCACCTACGCGGTGGACCGCTTCAAGGGCTGGCCGCACGGCGGGCACATCACGCTGGCGCGTGGGGAGCGGTCACGGTTGGCGGATTTTGCGAGTGATGTGCTGTGATTGGAGGGGCGGCTGACTCGTTACGACTCGTCGCCGCGTCATCACTCCAAGCATTGAACGACGGCAATGCAGCGTCAAGAGACCTTCGGCCCTGACGATGGGGTTCATTGCACAGGCTATAGACCGGTCATTGACGCGGCCAAACGGTGACTGCGCCGAGCGACCGGTTCAGAGGGTGCTGCTGCCATTGGCGGCGACGAAAACGTTTCGCACTGCCAGATGTCTGCTTGCCTGGGTTGCCGATTCACCCAACCGACCCATACCTGCCGTCGAGCTTTGAGGAATTCTGTCATTCAACGCCCTTCCTTCTTAGGGGTAGCCGACGAACCCGGATGACCCAGTGAGGAGCAAAGCGATGAATGCCTAGAACTTCTTGTTATGTGCTTTCCCCTTCAATGAGGCGTGCATCAATAAAGCCCGAAGTCATGTGCTCCGCTACAACATTGCCACATTTTGGGCAGAGCGCCTGCTCTTTTTCTTTGCCGCCTGGCACGTTCATTGAGCGTTCCACAACCTGTAACTTAGTGCCGCATTTCTCGCACTCAGTTTGGTAATTCCAGCCCATTTCCTTTTCCCGTCAATCAGACCACTGGGTGCAGTTAGCTTTGTATTGAGGATTTGTGCCGCTGGCAAAACAAAGCTTTACCTTGCCTGTTTTTGTATCCACAACCCAAATGCCAACTCCACTGCCATTTGGTACTGCAATGTATCTCCCATCGGCGTCTTCTGCTTGAACATTTACTGTAGCAGCAACAAGCAAAAACGCAAGCGCTAAATGAATACTCTTCAATTTCATCGCTAAATCCTCTGGGATGGACGGAAGTACGAACTATGACCGTGGTTTCTACTGCACATAACGTGTTTTATACACGGACCTACATCAACGGCGAAACACAGCAGTGGATCATAGCAATGTCGAGGGATCTAAAAGGTGCTATGTTGATCAGCTGAAGTGTAACCACGACCGACGGCACTCGGCCGGGAGCACCAGTCTAGCGCAGCCCCCCATAGCCGACAAATAGCCCACTCAATCGGCCTCACTGAGTGGGGATCCAGACCGCTGATCGTTTGCGGCGGTTACGGCCCACTCGGTTTCAATGAGTCTGCGCAACTCCCGATCCGGAGAGATCGAACTTTTGTAAAGCGGACTGCAGGGCGTCTCTGACAACTTAAACGACAGCCAGCGCAGGTCAGCAGACCGGTGATCACGGTAGCCTTCTGCCAAATAGCTGAACTGGGTCAGCATTCCCACCAGGCTGCGGTTGGCGGTCTTGTCATATTGGAAGTTGTCCATGGCTGCGAGCTCATGCTCTATCAGTCCGTGAGGCGCTCCGTGCGCAAGCAATACCCACGAAAGATGCTCCGGGAACCGTTGCGCAAGTTCAGTAGCGGGAGCCAGTGGCATCAAGACCGGCAACAAGGTTTTCTCATTCACCAGCAACGCAACCTGTGGCTTCCAGAAGAGTGCCGTTGCGTACCAATTGCCAAGGTAGGTCGTTGGCTTGGTCGGTGTCGACCTCGCAGGCGGTTTCACGCGGTCGAGCAACTTCTTGGTGCAGTGGATTGTGTAGCTCATGCAGTTGCAATTCTCGCACTCGGTTCGCACACCGTATCCGATTCATGTGACATGGGAAGTGAGTTTCCCCGCCAGCCGGTGGCTCAAGACAGTAGTCTTTTGGCGATCTTCGGCTCTGACCAGCCTCAAGCCGACCTCTCCCCGAGCAACCTACAGACGGCTTCAAGCCGAAAAATGACACGTCTGCCCGCCCATAACCACTCACCCCATCGCCGTACACAACTCCACCCAGAACCCTTCCGGGTCGCTCACATAGGCCACCGTCTGCCCCCAGGGCATGACCTCTGGGGCTTGTAACAGGGTGGCGCCTGCCGCCACCGCACGCTCTACGGCGGCGGGTACGTCGTCGGTGGTGAAGGCGATTTCAAAGCAGGGTTTGCTGCGGTCTGGGCGGCCGGGGGTTTTGCCCAGTTTGTCCAGCAGGGCCAGGGAACAGAACGACAAGGCGGTGCTGCCGGTGTTCAACGTGGCGAAGTCGCCCCCCTCTTCGTCCACAAAGCCCCGCTGCAGGCCAAAAGCCTGTTCGTAGAACGCCACAGCGCGGCGCACGTCTGGAACGTAGAGTATGGTGTAAGCCAGCTGCATCGAGGCCGTCCTTTCCAAGTCGATGCATGCCACTGTAACCCGGCTGGGGACAGGCCGCGCTAAAAATCGTCGGAATATCCCGCCAGGCTTTCGAAGCGCGTGAGCATGTTCAGGAAGGCCAGCTTCACCGTACCGGTGGGGCCGTTACGCTGCTTGCCGATGATGATCTCGGCCACACCGGGTTCCTTGCAGGCGTCCTTGGTGTAGTACTCGTCGCGATAGATGAACATGATGATGTCGGCATCCTGTTCAATGGCACCGGATTCGCGCAGGTCGGACATCATGGGGCGCTTGTCGGTGCGCTGCTCCACCGAGCGATTGAGCTGCGACAGCGCAATCACCGGGCACTGGAGTTCTTTGGCCAGCATTTTCAGGCCCCGCGAGATTTCGCCCAGCTCGGTGGCGCGGTTTTCGCCGTCGCTGTTGCTGCCGCTCATGAGCTGCAGGTAGTCCACCACAATCAAGCCCAGCTTGCCGCACTGGCGGGCCAACCGGCGGGCGTTGGCCCGCAGTTCGCTGGGCGTGAGGCCTGGGGTTTCGTCGATGTGCAGCGACACGTTGCGCAGCTTCTCGATCGCCTCGGTCAGGCGCGGCCATTCGTCGTCCGTCAGCTTGCCGGTGCGCAGGTGGCCCTGGTTGATGCGCCCAATGGAGCCGACGATACGCACCGCCAGCTGGGCGGCGCCCATTTCCATGGAGAACACCGCCACCGGCAAGCCTTCGTTCAGGGCCACGTGCTCGGCGATGTTGATCGCGAAGGCGGTGTTGTGGGTAACCACGTCTTCATCGGTGATGTACAGCCGGCTGGGGTGGCTCACCGAAATGCACTGGCACGGCACGGTGCGTGTGGGCTCAATCGCGGTGACGCATAAGCGTTTTTGGCGCTGCCTGGTTTCCGGGAGGCGTGCCACCTTGTCCGACAGCAGGAACAAGGTGCGTGGCTCCGGGTGGGCTATGTGGCACACGTAGGCGGGCAAGCCCGCCACACGCTGGCCAGCCCCATTGGTGAAGTGGGGCTGCTTCTGAGAAATGGAGCACCAGCCGCCCAGCGAACGAACGAGCGCGCACACGTCTTCCGCCAGACGGCGACTGGCCGTGGAGTAGCGAATGCTGCCCCAACGCTCCACCCAACCGTCGGTGTCGAGCAGGCCACGCAGCAGGTCGAGCCGGGCTTCCTTGTGTGCTTGCAGGAATACATCGGGAATGAATTTCTGCTCGCTCGTGAGGCCCGAGAGGCCCAGCGCCTCCAGCGCTGAGCGGAGGGGGTTTTCTGTCACGCCTTGCACACCGGCCACCTTGCCACGGTGGCGCTGCACCAGGCGGTAGTTGCACCGATCGGCATGCACCAGCTCCAGCTCTTCGCCGAGCCGGTTTTGCAGACGCTGCAGCAGCTCATCGGAAACGGAGCTGAAGCGCACGGTGCCCGTGCCGCTGAGGCCCCCGTCGCCCAACAGGGCGCCCAGTACCCAGGGGTCCATAGGCAAGGGGTCGTGGTGGCCAAAGTCGCCGCTGTGCGGCTCGATCCACACCCGGTTGCGGTAACGCGCCTTGCCCAGGAGCGCCTCCAGCGCTGCCGTGGACATGACCTTGGGGGCCGCCCAGTGCCGGCAATGGACCTGCCACAGGTGTTCGGCACAGGCTTCGGTGCTGCGCCCGTCGGAAAACGACAGGCGCCAGACCGGCTTGCTGCCTTGGGGGAACACGCCGGTCACGATGGAGGGTCGGCCGTCCACAGAAGCCAGCGCGTCGCCCACGGCCAGCTCACCCATGCGCTTCCACCCAAAGGGCGTGCGCACCTGGGCATCAAGGGGCTGGGCCTTGCCCATGGAGGGGCGCGCCGCCAGCACCACCAGATCGCCGGCCTGCAAACCGGCTGTCATGCGGTCGAGGTCGATGAAGCCGGTGGGCACGCCCGTGATGTCGTTGGGGTTGTCGGCCATTTCCTGCACGCGGTCGAGCAGGTCCACCACCAGGGTATCCATGGACTGGAAACCCTGCTTCATCCGCGAGCCTTCCTCGCCGATGTTGAAGATCTTCTGCTCGGCCTCGTCGAGGATGTTGGCGACCGGCTTGCCCTTGGGGTTGAAGGCCTGGGTGGCAATGCCGTCGCTGACGGTGATGAGCTTGCGCAGAATGGCCCGCTCGCGCACGATTTCAGCATAGCGGCGGATGTTGGCCGCGCTGGGCACGTACTGGGCCAGGGAGTTGAGATAGGACAGACCGCCCACTTCGTCGGCCTTGCCCTGGCTGGTCAGCTGATCGAACACGGTGATCACGTCAGCCGGCTTGTTGGCGTTGATCAGCGTGGCAATGGCGGCGTGGATGAGCTGGTGTTCGTGCCGGTAGTAGTCGGAGTCAGACACCAGATCGGCCACCCGGTCCCAGGCGCCGTTGTCCAGCAACAGGCCACCGAGCACGCTGGACTCGGCCTCGATGGAGTGCGGCGGCACGCGCAGCTGTGCCATCTCGCGGTCGGGCAGGAAGGGCACGCCGTCGGCGCCTAGGTCGTCCATGGGAAAAACAGCAGACATCGAATTCCTCTCAACCCGCTATCTTAAGCGGGCAGGCGTACAGCCATCCACCAACCATTCAGGCTGTCAGGGCAGGCGCAAACTCGGTTTTTACAAGGTCCACAAACAGTTGGGCAGGCATCGACAGTTGGGCGGCATCGCGCATGGCCAGGAGCAGTCGGCGCGTCGTCCACATGCCATCAATTTCGGCCATGGCCAGCCCCAGGGCGGGGGCGTGCGGCAAAGCGGCCGTGCGGGGCAGTATGGCCAGGCCCACCCCGGCGCTGACCATCCTGCACATGGCGTCAAAACTGCGCACCTGCACCCTCACCTTCACGCTTTTGCCCAAGGGCGCCGCCATGGACTGTATCTGCCGCATGAGTGAGGTGGAGCGGTTCATGCCCACCAGGTCGTGTTCCAGAAT
>JAUVXK010000027.1 GCA_030603635.1 Burkholderiales bacterium
TCCCACGGCTCGGGGATCATCATCATCACGGCCTGGCTGATGGGGTAGCCCGCCATCGTCAGCAGTTCCAGGCAGTTGTCGAACGTGGCGGTGTCTGACTGACCAGGGAAGCTGATCGGGTAGAGCTTGTGCAGATCGCCACCCAGCACAGGCGAGGACATCACGCCTTCACGTGCCTTCATCCAGTTGTAGTTGCCCTTGACGGTGTTGATTTCACCGTTGTGCGCCACGTAGCGGTAGGGGTGTGCCAGCGGCCATTCCGGGAACGTGTTGGTGGAGAAGCGCTGGTGCACCAGACCGAGCGCCGAAGCGCAACGCGAGTCCTGCAGATCCAGGAAGTATTCGCCCACCTGATTGGCCAGCAACAGGCCCTTGTAGACCACCGTGCGGCTGCTCATGCTGGGCACGTAGTACTCTTTGCTGTGCGTGAGCTTCAGGCGCTGGATGGCCGCGCTGGCCGTCTTGCGAATCACGTACAGCTTGCGCTCCAAGGCGTCCTGCACGATCACGTCGGTACCGCGACCGATGAACACCTGACGCATGATGGGCTCGGTCTTGCGCACGGTGGGGGACATGGGCATGTCCTGGTTGACCGGCACGTCACGCCAGCCGAGCAGCACCTGGCCTTCGGCCTTGATCGCCCGCTCCATCTCCTGTTCGCAGGCCAGACGCGACGCGTGCTCCTTCGGGAGGAAGATCATGCCAACGCCGTACTCGCCTGGCGGCGGCAGGATCACACCCTGCCTGGCCATCTCTTCGCGGTACAGCTGATCAGGGATCTGGAGCAGGATGCCCGCACCGTCCCCCATCAGCGCATCCGCCCCCACCGCGCCCCGGTGATCAAGGTTTTCCAGGATCTTGAGTGCCTGGGTCACGATGGCATGGCTCTTGTGCCCCTTGATGTGGGCCACGAAGCCGACGCCGCACGCGTCGTGCTCCTGGGCAGCGTCATACAGGCCATGCTGTTGCAGCTGCGCGATTTCGTTGGACTGGGTCACGCCAAACTCCTGAGACTGAAAAGAAGTGCCCCGAGGATAGTGCAACGCAACATAAATGCCAAGCAAAATAAATGGGGTCAGAATATATTAAATTCAGGGCAATCTTCTTGCTGAATTTATTGGGGACACATTAATCAGGCCGGGCGCTTAGGTGGCCGCCCGACCCGCCCTTTGACAACCCGACGCGGCGTCTGTTGCTGAAGGGCGCGCAAGAAACCGTCGCTACCCACGGCCCAACCCTTCATGGCAGCATCGGCCAGTTGCTGGCGTTCTGTCGTGCTCAGGCCCCTCGCCACCAGTTCGGCGTATGCCACCTCTCGGGCAAAGGGCGTATTGCCCAGTGCCCAGTAAGGCGCTGGAGCCACCAACCAGCCCTCCGATCGCTGTCCTATGTAATGCCCGAGGCTGGACCAGGCAAACGCCTCGGGCATCGCCACCATCCCTTGGTGCACGGGCTCGGTGTCGACATACACCATACAGGCGAGCAACGCCACCCCCGGCTCGACAACTGTGCAGCGAAACCGCCCTTCCCAGAGCGTGCCACTACGCCCGTGGCGAAGATTGAAGCGTCGGACATAGGCCCGCCCTACACCCTGCATCATCCGGGACAGGGCCATTTCGGTGGTCGGCGTCAGCAGCAAATGAATCTGCGCATCCAGCAACACGTAGGCATGCACCCGAACCCCATTGGCCTGCGACTGTTCGGCAAGAAGCGCGAGAAAGTCGGACTTGTCCTGCGTGTCACGAAACACGATCTCGCCGTTGTTGCCTCTCCAGATCACATGGTGGGGCAACCCGGGAACCGTCAGGCGAGGCAAGCGGGCCATGCGATACGACTATCCGCGATGGACGAGACGCCATTGCCGCTGGAGCAGCACAGCCAGCACCAAGCCGAACATGCAGCACACCAGGTTGAACAACCAGGTCCAGTGCCAGCCTCCCACCCTTGCCGCCAGCCACGCCACCACCGGTGGCGAGGCAAATTGCCCAAGCGACGACAGCTGTTGCACCCAGCCCACGGTGGTTGACACCGTCTGGGTGCTGGGGGCGAACTGCACCGCAAGTGTGAATAGGGTCCCGGGAATCAGGCCCCCGAACGCGGAAAAGGCCAGCACCGCCAGATACTGAATCAACGGACCTGCCCAGCCGCTGAACATGAGAAACGCCCCAAGGCCCATGGCCACAAAACCGACGGCCAGCAAGACCACCGGGCGCACACCCCGCGACAGCAGACGGCCGGCACCGATGTTGCCCAACAGATTCACCCCGGCAGCGAGCGCGGTAAGCGGACCGATCCACGTGACTGGCCAACCGGCCTGCGTGTAAACCGTCGGCAGAAAACCCACCACAGCCAGCCATTGACCGGAATACATGAGAAAAGCCAGTGCAACCCACCACGGCCCGCTTGAAGACAAGGTCTGCTTCAACCGATCGGCCATGGCGTCCACAAAGCCCTGCGCTGCACCTTCCATCGCGGTATCGGGTGGCACGAGGCGCCAGACGCCATAAGCGAAGGCGAGCACCAGAAACGCGAGCACGACCCACGCACCACGCCACCCCATCCACACATACACCCACGGACCGATCAGCAACGCGAGCGCGGTCCCTGTCGGCATGTAAGCGCCCCAGAAACCCAGCGCCTGATGGAGTTTCTCAGGCGCATGAACCTGTCTTCGCAACAGCACGGGGGCTGGCAACACGGCCAACAGAAAGCCCATCCCCTCCACTGCACGACTGGCCAGCAGCAGGGAGGGCGTGGGCGCAAGCGCCCCCAGCAGACTGCCAAGGGCAAGCAGGCACAGCCCCGCCAGCATCACACGACGCGGGCCCAGCCTGTCCGCCAGCATCCCGGAAACCGCCCCCAATGACATCCCGGCCAGCTGAATGATCGCGAGCATGAACCCGGCCTGAACCAGGGTCAGCCCGAGACTGTCACTGAGCACGGGGATGGCGGGTGGCAGCTTGCCGATGTGCATGGCACTGGCCACGCCCACCCCAATGATCAACACGGCCACCCCCGAGCCGGCCTGTGGGGTCGTTGGGACGACGGAAAGGAGAGCAGGTGCCATGGGGTCGCTTCTACGGTCAGTCAAACAGACGAATCCCGGTCAGGCGGGCATGCTCCCGGATGGCGAAGCGGTCGGTCATCCCGGCGATGTAGTCCGCCACGCGGCGACGCAAACTGTATCCGGGATCCCCAGATCCCGGTGCCGGCATCTCTTGCGGTGCCAGATGATAGGCACGGTAGAGATCCGCCACGACTGTGCGGGCACGCTGGGTCGTTTCCACCACCTGCGGATGTCGGTAGAGGTTGAGCATCAGGAACCGTTTCAAGGCGGAAGACGCCTCCCGCATGGGTTCAGAAAAGCAGACCAGCGGCGTCATGCGGCGGACATCGTCCACATGTTCGACACTTGCTTGACGGATGGCCGCGCCAGTGGCCTCGATCACGTCATAGACCTGTTCGCTGAGCATGCGACGAATCGCCTCGAACAACACACGCCGCCCCTTGAGCGCTGGATACTCGCGCAGCACCTTGCGTCGATGCCGATCGAACAGTTCCACAGCCTCGAGTTGCTCCAGCGTCAGAAGACCGGAGCGCACGCCATCGTCGATGTCGTGCGCGTTGTAGGCGATTTCATCCGCCAGATTCGCAAGCTGAGCCTCCAGCGAAGGAGATTGGCCCAACAGGAAGCGTTGGCCCACCCCCCCGGGTTCGCGACGCTCCAGCCACTGCGCATTGGCCCGTGAACAGTGCTTGAGTATGCCTTCTCGGGTTTCAAAACACAGATTCAGACCGTTGAACGCAGGGTAGCGTTCTTCAAGCTCGTCCACCACCCGCAAGCTCTGCATGTTGTGCTCAAAGCCCCCCATGGGATCGTGCAGCGAGGGGACATGCGCCGTCTCGCCCTCGTCGTGCATGCAGGCATTGAGGGCATCCTGACCCGCATGACCGAAAGGGGTATGCCCTAAATCGTGCGCGAGCGATATCGCCTCCACCAGCTCTTCATTCAACCTCAGGCTACGCGCGATGCTGCGCCCCAGTTGCGCGACCTCCAGCGAATGCGTGAGGCGGGTACGGAACAGGTCTCCTTCGTGGTTGAGAAACACCTGCGTCTTGTACACCAGCCGGCGGAAAGCGGTGGAGTGGATGACGCGATCGCGGTCGCGCTGGAAATCGTTTCGCGTCGGCGCTGGAGGCTCTGCATGGCGACGCCCCCGGCTCAGTCGGGGATCGCACGCATACGTTGCGCAACCCATCACGTCCTGAGCCTCAGTCGCAGCAAGCGTTGATCACTTCGGCGACAAGTGCATCGGGCGCCGATCGGACATGGGCCTGTCCGGCGTCGTCTACCAGCACGAAGCGGATTTCTCCAGCCTCGGCCTTTTTGTCCACGCGCATCAGTTCCAGGTAACGGGAGGGGTTGTCCTCCGCCAGCCTCGGGCCCACCACGGGCAAACCCGCGCGCTGAATCAGCGCCCGCAGACGTTCCACGCCTGAGTCGGACAAGATGCCCATACGGTGCGACAGCGTGGCTGCCATGACCATGCCGCAGCCGACCGCCTCCCCATGGAGCCACTCTCCATAGCCCAGCCCAGCCTCGATGGCATGCCCAAACGTATGTCCGAAATTGAGGATGGCCCGCAAGCCCGACTCCCGTTCGTCCTGCCCCACCACCTCAGCCTTGATCTCACAACTTCGCTGCACGGCATAGGCCAAGGCTGTGGGCTCGCAGCGGCGCAATTCCTCCATGTGCTTTTCAAGCCAGTCCAGAAAAGCCAGGTCGTGAATGGGCCCATACTTGATGACTTCGGCAAGTCCGGCGCTGAGCTCGCGCCCCGGGAGCGACTTGAGCACATCCAGATCACACACCACCTTAAGTGGCTGGTAGAAAGCCCCGATCATGTTCTTGCCCAAGGGGTGGTTGATCGCGGTCTTCCCCCCGACCGACGAGTCCACCTGGGCCAACAGCGTCGTTGGCACTTGAACAAAAGGCACGCCGCGCATGTAACAGGCGGCGGCAAACCCCGTCATGTCGCCTACCACCCCGCCGCCCAAGGCGAACAACATGGTCTTGCGGTCGCAGCCCTGCTGCAGCAGGGCATCGAATATCCGGTTCAGCGACTGCCACGTCTTGTGCTGTTCGCCATCCGGGAGCACCACGGTGTGAACAGTGGGATAGTACCCAGAGAGGGCCCGGACAACCCGCTCCCCGTACAAGGGGGCAACCCTATCGTTGGTCACGATCACTGCCTGTGCCGCACGTGGCAGGCCCTGCCACGTGGCAGCATCGTTCAGCAAGCCAGTTCCGATGACGATGGAATAGCTGCGTTCACCCAGATCGATCCTGACCTGGGCAGGAGCGGCCTTTGAAATGGAAGTATCTACCATGATCTGAGTGTAGCCGCAGCCTGACGGCGCTTCGGCTCAACCACCCGTGGCCATGCCGGTCTCACCATTGAGCTCAAGCTGCATCACGATCATGTTGACCAGTGTCGCCACGGACGGGCGCCCGGTTTCGATCACGAAATGCGCCACCTCCCGGTACAACGGATCCCGGGCCGCATAGAGTTCCCGCAGCTTCTGCAAGGGATCGGCCACCTGCAGGAGCGGACGGTTGCGGTCGTGGCGAACACGCCGGAACACGTCTTCCGGCATCGACCGAAGGTAAAACACCTTGCCACGCGTCTTCATGCAACGACGGTTCTCCGGTCGCAGCACAGCCCCGCCACCCGTGGACAGAACCATGGGCCCCGCAGAAGTGAGTTCATCAATCACAGCCGCCTCGACATCGCGAAAGCGGTCCTCGCCTTCACGCTCGAAAAACGCCCGGATCGAACAACCCAGGCGCTGCTCGATCTCATGATCCGAGTCCACGAACGGCAGCTGCAGCCTGCGCGCCAACTGCCTACCCACCGTGGTCTTGCCCGAACCGGGCAGGCCAACCAGCACTATCAAACGATCACCTGAGGGGGGACATGGACGTTGAATCCGATAGCACCCTTGGCGTGATGAACACCAGCAATTCGGACTTGCGCGAGGAGTTCTGACGCGATCGGAACAAATTCCCGATCACAGGCACATCACCCAGCACAGGGACCTTCTCGACATTGGAAAGATCCTCCTGAACGTAGATCCCGCCAATGACCACGGTACCACCATTGGTCACCAGAACCTGGGTCTGGACGCTCTTGGTCTGGATCGCCGTTTCACCGTTGAAGACGATAGGCGAATCGTTTTTCACATCCAGTTCCATGATCACATCGCCGTCCGGGGTGATCTGGGGCAGAACGGTCAACTTGAGTGAGGCATCGATGAACTCGATGGTGGTGTTGCCATCAGCATCTCTGCGCAGGAAGGGAAACTTGCGTCCATCTTCGATCACTGCCTGCTTCTGGTCGGCCGTAACCACACGGGGGCTGGAAACGGTTTTCAGTTTGCGATCCGACTCGTTCGCCGCGATCTCCAGGTTGAGCAACCTTGTGGCACTGGAGTTGAACAACGACACCGCAAACTCGCCGATACCCGTGCTGGAAACCGGTATGTTCACAAAATTGCCATTGGTCCCCAAGTTAACCGAGTTCCCCGTTACCTCACCATCGGCATCGCGTGTTGTCGCATTGTTGGTTCCTGAAACGACGGAGGCATTCGAGCCGACCAGTCTGCCACCGAAACGGACACCCAGGCTTTTGCCGAAGCTGTCCTCGGCCTCCACGATCCGGGCTTCAATCAGCACCTGGCGGACCGGAATGTCAAGCTTTTTGATGAGTTCCTGAATTTCCTCCAGCTTCGCACCGGTATCGGTAACGAAAAGCTGGTTGGTTCGGGGCTCGGCAAACACGGAGCCCTGGCGACTGAGAAGGCGAACCGCGTTGTCGCCGGTACCCACAGCCGTTGTCAGCTGCTTGGCCACTTCGTCTGCCTTGGCAAAATTCAGCCGGAAGCTTTGTGTGCGCACCGGCTCCAGCCCCCTGATCACCTGCTTGGCCTCCAGCTCCTCTCGCTCTTTGGCAAGGATTTCGGCCTGCGGTGCCACCCAGATCACATTTCCGGTGGTCCGCATACCCAGACCCTTGGACTGAAGAATGATGTCGAGCGCCTGGTCCCAAGGGACGTCCTTGAGGCGCAGGGTGACATTGCCCGTGACGCTGTCGGAGGTGATGATGTTGAAGTTGGTGAAATCTGCAATCACCTGCAGCAGGGAGCGGATTTCGATATTCTGGAAATTCAGCGACAGCTTTTCCCCGGTGTAGCGGGGCCCCTGAGTCAGCCTGTTCGGATCGGCCTTGATCTCGCGTACCTCCAGCACGAACTGGTTGTCGCTTTGGTACGCACTGTGCTCCCAATTGCCGGTGGGTTCGACCACGAGGCGAACACGGTCACCGACCTGGGTCGCGGTGATGGTCCGGACCGGTGTCCCGAAATCGGTGACATCCATGCGGCGTCGGAGCCCCTCCGGCAGGGAGGTCTGCGTGAACTCGACCACCAGATTCCGGCCTTGCTGTCGAATGTCGACCCCGGTCTGGTTGCTGGCGAGATCGACGATCACGCGACCGGCGTTCTCAGATCCACGCCGGAAGTCGATATCGGCCAGGGGCTGGACACGCGTGGCCACGGTTTCTGCAAAGGCAGTTCCAACCACTCCTGCGGTCGCGGGCGTCGCCACGGCGGGAGGCTTGAGCAGGACCAACAGGGCATTGCCCTCGATACGGGTCTCATAGGTCACCGACTGGTTGAGGTTCAGCACCACCCGGGTACGGTCCCCCGCCTCGACGACGTTCGCGGAACGAAGATTGCCCTGGTTGAGTTCCACCAGGTTCTGACCGGTGCCGTTCTTGGCGCCCGCAAAGTCCAATGCAATCCGTGCAGGCGACTGGATCGCGAAACCGGCAGGCACTTGCTGCAGTGGCTCGCTCGTCTGGATCCGTATGACCTCAGCCCCCCCCTGGGTGGCGGCGGTCACCGACTGAATGGCCAGCTGGGCCTGAGCGACGCCGGCCAGGAACAGTGCCGAGGCCAGAAGGGAGAGCTTTCCGATACGAGACATGGTACGCCCCTGATGATGTCCGGTGGTGTCTTTGATGTTCATTTGCCGGTGGCCTCTTGCAATTGCAGGACCGATGTCCGCTCGATCCATTCCCCGGCGGCGTCCTGCACGATTTCTCTCAAGGTGATCTGGGTCTCGGTGATACCAGTGATGCGCCCGTAGTTTTGGCCGAGGTAATTGCCGGTCCGGACCTGGTAAAGCAGGTTTTCAGACCGCACCAAGGCCACGACCTCCCTGTCGCGATTGAGTAGGCCAACCATGGTGATCGCGTCCAGCGGCACCGCTTCGAGCGGCTCCTTGCGCCGCTGCATCTCCGCGGCGATCAGGCTTGAGGCCCGTGGAGACGTCGACTCCGCGCGGAGCAGCACCGTGAGTTTCTCGTCGCTGAAGGGCGAGATGGCACCAACACCCCGGTAGTCCTGGGGCACATAGGCCTTCGGCTCGGCCACCGGTTCGACCCGGGGCCTGACCGTCGCGCGCTGTTGCGCCATCCACTCCGCCAGGTCGTCCTGTGACCCACCGACACACCCCCCGAGCACCAGGGCGCATGCAGCCAGGGCCATCACACCGATCGAACGCGTGTTCATGGTCGAGCCCCTCCCGCGCGCTGCGCCTGCTGTTGCTGGAGCACCTCGTCCGGATCAAGGTAACGGAAGGTCTTCGCAGTGGCATCCATGGTCAGCACTTCCGGCCGCCCCTGGACAGGCGCAAGAGCAATGTTGTTGATCGTGACGATGCGGGAGAGGTGCGACACATCGGACACGAACAGACCGATATCGTGATAAGTGCCGGTGACGCGGACGGTGATGGGCAGTTCCGCGTAAAAGTCTCGCACCACCACCTGCCCGGGCCGGAACAGTTCGAATTGCAGGCTGCGGCCCAGACCGGCCTGGTTGATGTCGGACAGCAGCGCGTCCATTTCAGCCTTGCTGGGAAGTTGTTTCTCAAGCTGTGCCACGTACTGCCTGACCTGCTCAAGCTGGGAGCGCAGGGTTTCCAGATTGACGGCCTGGCCGAGCTTGCGCGTGTATTCGGTGCGCAGTTGCGTTTCGCGATTGCGCTCGGACTCCAGACGTGTACCGAGGTCACCGAGCCACACATACCACAGGGCAATCACAACCACCGCACCAATCACGATGAGCAACAGGTTGCGAGGAATGCTTGGCCAGCGGGAAGGGTCATTGGGATCCAGCCCACGGAACTGGGACTGGACCTGTGACTGCCACTGGGCAAAGTCGAAGGAAGGTTTCTGGGCTTTCTTGGGCATAGCTGTCTAGGCGTTCGCCTCCTCAAACCTTACCGTCGGATGCCGCCGCGGCCGGCCCCTTGGTCAGGGTCAACCGAACCGAGAAGTTGAAGATACGGCGCTGGTCGCGCTGGTTCAATGCCACAGAACCGGCCGTGATCTCGACGAGCTGGGGCTGCGTGAGCCATTCACTGCGCCCCCCGAGGTTGCGCAGCAACTCCGAAACGCGTTCCTGTGATTGCGCCACCCCTGTGATCGTGATGGCCGTGTTTTCCTGGCGCAGGCTTCGCAGATAGACCCCCTCAGGCAACTGCGCCACCATCTCGTCCAGGAGATGCACCGGCAGGTTCCGGTCGGCCTGGAGACTTTCGACCGCTTCCTGGCGGGACTTCAGCGCGTTGAGCTCCTGTTGAAGGGTGTTGATGTCCTTGATCTGGGCATCAAGCTTCGCAATCTCGGCCTGCACAAACTGGTTGCGTCGCTGCTGGGCGTCCATCTGCACCTCGTAGAAGCCATAGATGGCCGCGGAGACAGCGAGGCCGGCCGCCACCGCCAGGCCCAGATGCAGGAAAAACTGCTCTCGGCGCTTCTTGCGGGCCGCTTCACGGTGGGGCAGGAGGTTGATGGTGATCATGACGTGAACCTCCGCATGGCCAACCCGGTCGCGACCAGGTAGGCTGTTCCTTCCGCCATGGCCTTGTTCGCCTGGGCGGCCGCCGACAGTGCCATGCCGTCAAACGGGTTGACGATCTTGCAGGGGAAAGACGTCTGGTTCATGACGGCCACATCAAGCCCTGGCAACGCCGCGGAACCGCCCGAAATCAGGACGTGATCGACCTTGTTGTGAGGCGTGCTCGTGAAGAAGAATTGCAAGGCCCGCCCGATGTCCTGCCCCATGTCTTCCATGAAGGGAGACAACACCGCCTCGCGGTAGTCCGACGGCAAGGCCCCATGGCGCTTTTTGGCTTCGGCTTCGTCGAAAGGCATGCCGTAATGACGGGCGATCTGGTTGGTCAGCTGCGCTCCACCAAAGTTCTGGTCGCGCTCGTAGATCATTTCTTCGTTGCGGATGACCTGCAGGCTGGAACTCTGGGAGCCGACCTCGAAAAGCGCGATCAGCATGTTGTGCCCGCGGTTGGGCAGGGTGTCGATGACACGGGAGGCGGCCAGACGGGAAGCAAAGGACTCGACATCCAGCACGACGGGGTTCAGCCCGGCAGCTTCTGCCAGACCCTGTCGGTCAGACACCTTCTCCTTGCGGGAAGCCGCCAGCAGCACCTCGACGTAATCCGGCAGGTTGGGGGACGGGCCGATCACGCAGAAATCCAGGCTGACTTCGGCCAGCGGAAAGGGGATGTACTGGGCCGCCTCGGACTCGACCTGGACTTCCAGTTCGTCGTCCGTCATCCCGGCGGGCAGGTTGATCTTCTTGGTGATCACCGCCGAGCCCGGGAGCGCCATGGCCACATTCTTGGTGCGGCTTCCGGACTTCTTGACCAGGCGACGCATGGCGTCGGCGACTTCGTCGAACTTCTCGACGTTGCCTTCGGTGACCCACCCACGTTCCAGCGGCTCCATGGCACAGTGCTCCAGCACCAGTTCGCCGGCCCGGTTGCGCCCGAGCTCCACCAGCTTGAGCGTCGTGGAACTGATGTCGATGCCGAGTAGCGGCGCAGGCTCCCGACTGAACAGAGATCCGAGTGAGATCAAATCCACCCCCAATATGTTTCGCGCACCGTTGTCAGAGCGGTGCTGCTATCAATCCTATCAGCAAGCCCCCGCCATAGACAGTGCGCTTGACTCATCCCTCCACCGATCCGTTGTCAAAAACAGACGTTTTGGCGGTAACTGCAGTATCCGCGATTTCCGGGGGAACTTACAAAATTTCACGAATCCTTTGCGGCCGACACAACGCCAACAGGCCCATTTTTTATAATTTCGGGTCACAGCAAAGGCTTACATGTCGCCCTCTCCGCCCCGCCCCGCCATGACGAACGGCTCCCGCAACCACGACTCGAAGGGCACGCCCCGCCTGCCTCGAGACCTTTGGCAGAAGCTGCTGCTGTGGGGAGCCGCCACCATGGGCGCCGCAGGCGCCGCAGGTGCCATGCTGCTGGCCATCGGGTTGGCCATGGCCTACCCCAACCTGCCCGACGTCACCGACCTGGCCGACTACCGGCCCAAACTTCCCCTGAGGGTGTACGCCGCCGGTGGTGAGCTGCTGGGTGAATTCGGTGAGGAGCGCCGCAACCTGACGCCGTTCGAGGACATCCCCCCCGTCATGGTCAATGCGGTCCTCGCCATCGAGGATTCCCGCTTTTTCGAACACAGTGGCGTCGACTACCGGGGCATGGCCCGTGCCGCCCTGGCGAACCTGGGTGAAGCGAAAAGTCAGGGAGCGTCCACCATCACCATGCAGGTGGCGCGCAACGTCTATCTGTCGAGCGAAAAAAGCTATCTGCGCAAGATCTACGAGGTGCTGCTGACCTTCAAGCTGGAACACATGCTGACCAAGGAACAGATCCTGGAAATCTACATGAACCAGATCTTCCTGGGTCATCGGGCCTACGGTTTCGCTGCCGCTGCCCAGACCTACTTTGGCAAGCCGCTCAAAGACCTCACCATCGCCGAAGCGGCGATGCTGGCCGGCCTGCCCAAGGCCCCATCGGCCTACAACCCGATCAGCAATCCGCGCCGGGCACGGGCACGGCAACTCCACATCATCGACCGGATGCTCGACAACGGTTTCATCACCGAGGAGGAAGCCCAGGCCGCCAAGGATGAGCCATTGCGGCTGCGACGACTCAACCCCGACCAGTTCATCCATGCCGATTACCTGACCGAAATGGTGCGTCAGGCCGTCTTCGAGCAGTATGGCGAGGAGGCCTACACACGCGGCCTGCAGGTTCACACCACAGTAGATGCCCAGGCGCAACGGCTGGCCTTCCGCGCCGTTCGTCAGGGCGTGATGGATTTCGAACGCCGCCAGTTCTACCGGGGGCCAGAGCGTTTCATCGACCTGCCAGCCGATCCCGCCGCCAGGGAGCAGGCCATTGATGAAGCACTGGCTGCCGCGCCCGACAACAATGGTCTGCTCAGTGCGGTGGTGCTGGAAGCCTCCGGTCGCCGAGTGGTCGTTACCCGGGGAGACGGGAGCTCCATCGAGGTCACGGGCACCGGCCTCGACCCGGTGCGCTCGGGCCTGGCCGACAACGCGCCCCCGCACCTGCGCCTGCGCCCCGGTGCGGTGGTGCGCATCGCCAGCGATGCCCCCAATCGCTGGTACCTGACTCAAATGCCGGTGGTCGAGGCCGCGTTCGTGGCGCTCGATCCCCGCACGGGCGAAATCAAGGCCCTGGTCGGAGGCTTCGACTTCAGCCGCAACAAGTTCAATCGCGTCACCCAATCGCAGCGGCAACCCGGGTCCAGCTTCAAGCCCTTCATCTATTCCGCAGCACTGGAAAAGGGAATCACGCCCTCCACGCTGGTCAACGACGCCCCGCTTTTCTTCAGCGCCACGGTGACCGGTGGCAAGCCGTGGGAACCCAGAAACTACGACGGCAAGTTCGAAGGCCCGATGACGGTGCGCACAGCCCTGGCCAAGTCGAAGAACATGGTGTCGATCAACATCCTCAAGGCGGTGGGGCCAAGCAGCGCGCAGGAGTGGGTCACCCGTTTCGGCTTTGAAGCCGATAAGCACCCACCCTATCTGACGATGGCCTTGGGTGCAGGAGCCGTCACTCCGCTGCAGATGGCCAGCGGCTATGGCGTGTTTGCCAACGGGGGCTACTACGTCCCGCCAGTCCTGATCACGAAGATCACCGATCACCGTGGCAAAGTGCTCATGGAGCAGCGCCCACATCTGCCAGACGAAAGCCAGCGGGTGATCTCTCCACGCAACGCTTTCGTGATGAGCCAGCTCCTGGGCGAGATCACCCGCAGCGGCACGGCAGCACGCGCCCAGGCCACCCTGCGGCGCACCGATCTCTACGGCAAGACCGGAACCACCAACGATTCGGTTGACGCCTGGTTCGTGGGTTATCACCCCACGCTGTCGGCTGCGGTGTGGATGGGCTACGACACTCCGCGCAATCTGGGGCGCCAGGCCACGGGCGGTGCGCTCGCACTCCCGATCTGGATCAACTTCATGGGTCAGGCACTGGCTCAGGTCCCCGAGCAGCATCTGGTGCCACCCGTGGGCGTGATGCAAGTCAGCGGTGAGTGGTACTACGAAGAGTATGGCCCCGGCGAAGGCGTTGCATCGCTCGGTATGGCGGACGAGGGGGCCAGCCGCTACGACGCCGAAGTGGGTTCACCGATGGAGCCCCGCGAGCGGCGCAACATCCTCAACCTGTTCATGAACTGAAGGCGAGGGCCTGCCCAGCTTGGGCCGAGGCCTCACGCGAGAGGTGGGCAAAGAACTCGCCCGCGCCCTTGGTGTCCAGCCATTGCTGTCCGTCGAAACGGTAGTGGTAGCCCCCGGAGCGAGACGCCATCCAGACCTCGTGCAGGGGTTTCTGAAGATTGATGACGATCTGGCTGCCATTGGGAAAGACCAGCGTGACCATCCCGCCCACACGCTGGTTGTCGATGTCGGCATCGGTCGATTCGTTGATGCGGTCACAGGCCTGCTCCACCGCTTTCAGCAGCGCTTCGGCGCGGTCCATGTATTCCAGATCGGTCATTACAATTCCACCATGTTCCATTGGCTCAAGATTGTAGGCACCCGCTGGCGCGTTGACGCATGGCGCCGGCTTGCCCGTGCCGGTTTCGTGGGCATGGCCCTGCTGTTCACCGGCCTGGGCCTGACCGCCTGCGGACAGAAGGGGCCGTTGTATCTCCCGGCCCCGGATCAGCCCGCCCAGCCCCCCGACTCCCCACGGCGCTGACGCGCCCGCCTCCATGACTCCTCACACTGTCGTCGCCGACACTGGCCTGCCCCGGCTCCCCGGTCAGCCCTTCTTCCACTACCGCCACAACGAACTGTGGGTAGAGGGCGTGCCCGTCCCAACCCTGGCCCGCGCACACGGCACACCGCTGTTCATTTACTCACAAGGCGCCATGTTGGCCGCACTGGATGCCTACCGGCGAGGACTGGCCGGCCGCAACGCGCTGGTCTGTTATGCCGTCAAGGCCAACTCATCTCTCGCGGTGCTGCAGACCTTCGTGCAGGCCGGATGCGGGCTGGACATCGTCTCCGGCGGTGAACTGGCAAGGGCCCTGCGTGCCGGTGCCGACCCACGCCGCATCATTTTCTCTGGTGTGGGCAAGACCCGGCAGGAAATGCGATTCGCTCTGGAGATCGGCATCGGCTGCTTCAATGTGGAAAGTCTGCAGGAACTGGACGTGCTGCACGAGGTGGCTTCGTCCATGGGCAAGCGGGCACCCGTCAGCCTGCGCGTCAACCCGGATGTGGACGCCCGCACACACCCCTACATTTCCACCGGGCTCAAGGACAACAAGTTCGGCATTGCGCACGACCAGGCTCTGGACGCCTACCGGCATGCGGCGGGGCTGTCCGGCCTTGAAGTGGTGGGAATAGACTGCCACATCGGCTCCCAGATCACCGAAGCCAGCCCTTATCTGGATGCGATGGACCGTGTCCTGGATCTGGCCACGGCGGTCGAGGCCCATGGCATCCCGCTGAAGCACATCGATTTCGGGGGCGGCTTGGGCATTGACTATCAGGGCGAAGTCCCTCCCTCCGCTGACGGGCTGTGGGCCCAACTGCTCCGCCGGCTGGACGAACGCGGCTTTGGCCACAAGGCGCTGATGATCGAGCCCGGACGCTCGCTCGTGGGAAATGCAGGGATCTGCGTCACCGAGGCGCTGTACCTCAAACACGGCGACCAGAAGCATTTTCTGATCGTGGATGCGGCCATGAACGACCTCCCTCGCCCGGCCATGTACGAGGCCTTCCATGCGATCGTCCCGGTGATGCTGCAGGAGCGGCCTACGGGGGTGTTCGACGTGGTGGGCCCGGTCTGCGAAAGCGGCGACTGGCTGGGCCGGGACCGGACACTGGCCGTGGCAACAGGCGACTGGCTGGCCGTGTGCTCCGCAGGGGCCTATTGCATGAGCATGTCCAGCAACTACAACACCCGCGGGCGCGCGGCTGAAGTCCTGGTGGCCGGCGAACGCGTGCAGTTGATCCGCGATCGGGAAACCGTGGATGACCAGTTGCGCCTGGAGCGGCCACTGGACCTGAAACCCTGAGCGACAGCTTGCGGTCAGGCTGCAACGAGGATCAGCGCCGCCAGGTGTGGCCGACACGCCACGCCCACAGCAGGGCGATCACCGTGGCATAGAGCCACACGTCCGCGAAATCGTTCTTGCCCGACCGGATCCAGTAAAAGTGCAGCAAGGCTAGTGCAGCCACCAGATGAACGGACAGGTGCAGACGCCGCCAACGCACCGCCCCCAGCCAACGCACGACCCGTGCAAACGAGGTGGCCCCAAGCACCGAGAGCAGCAGCAACCCCGCCATGCCCATGAGGATGAAGGGGCGCTGCAGGGTGTCGGCCCAGACCTGGAGCCAGGAACTCTCCATGTCCAGCCACAGATAGGCAATGAAATGCTGGGCGGCATAGCCCCAGGTCCAGAGTCCCAGGCCCCGGCGGAAACGCGCCAGCCAGGACCAGCCCAACCATTGTCTGAGCGGAGTCACGGCCAGCGTCAGGCACAGAAAACGCAGCGCCCACTCGCCCAGCCCGCGAATCAACGCCTCGGCCGGGTTGGCGCCCAGCTGGTCGGTGAAGCCCGCGTACCAAAGCCAGATCCCAGGCGTGGCGGCGACGGCCCACACCCACCAGGTCACCGGTACCCCCCGTTGGAATGGGAAATGCATCAGTACTGGCGACGCAGGTCCATGCCTGCGTAGAGCTGCCCCACCTGGGGCTCATAGCCGTTGAAAAGCTGGGTCCGCTGGCGGCGAGCCCCCAGCCCGCCTTCGCCGATGCGCCGCTCCGTGGCCTGGCTCCAGCGCGGATGGGCCACCTCGGGGTTCACGTTGGCATAGAACCCATACTCTTGTGGAGCCGCCACCTTCCACGCCGTTGCAGGTTCTCGCTCCACGAAACGGATGCGAACCACCGACTTGCCGCTCTTGAAACCGTACTTCCAGGGCACGACCATGCGCATCGGCGCCCCGTTCTGGTTGGGCAATACCTCGCCGTACATGCCAAAGGCGAGCAAGGCCAGAGGGTGACGCGCTTCGTCCAGCCGCAGCCCTTCCACATAGGGCCACAGCAGCACACTGGAGCGCAAGCCCGGCATGGACTCACGGTCTTCCAGGGTGTGGAACTCCACGTAGCGCGCACTGCCCTGGGGTTCCACCCGGTCGATCAGGTGGCTCATCGAATATCCGACCCAAGGAATGACCATGGACCACCCCTCCACGCAACGCAAGCGATAGATGCGCTCTTCCATGGGGGCCAGTTTCAGCAGATCATCGATATCGAAGGTACGGGGCTTGTTCACCAGGCCGTCGACCACGACGGTCCAGGGTCGGGTTTTCATGCGCCCGGCCAGACGGTGCGGATCGCTCTTGTCCAGGCCGAATTCGTAGAAATTGTTGTACGTGCTGGCGTGCCGGTAAGGGGTGACGGTCTCTGCCGTCCACGCACCCGGCTCGGACGAACGGACAGCTTGAAGTGGTGGCAGCACACCCGGACGCCCTGCCCCTTCCGGGACCGCAGGCATCGCTTCACGGGAAGCCCACAAGGCCAGCGCTGCCCCTGCGCCGCCCTGGGCCATGCGCAACAGCCACTGCCTGCGTTCTAGATAGACCGACCGGGGAGTGATCTCGCCGGGATTGGGGTGTTCAAAGCCCTGGTTTCTGGACCGGTTCCACATGACCGCCTGCCTTCCTGCATGACTGGACGTACGGGCAGTGTCCCAGAAAAAGGAAAACCCGGAAGCTCGCACAGGAACCTCCGGGTGGAGTGAATCAAACCGATACGATCAGAGCTCGCCGTAGCTGTGCAACCCGCTCAGGAAAATGTTCACCCCCAGGAAGGCGAACGTGGTGATCACCAGGCCCACCAGTGCCCACCACGCCGCCACAGTCCCGCGCAGGCCCTTCATGAGACGCATGTGCAGCCAGGCGGCGTAGTTGAGCCACACGATCAGGGCCCAGGTTTCCTTCGGATCCCAGCTCCAGTAACCTCCCCAGGCCTCGGCTGCCCAGAGCGCTCCTAGCACCGTGGCGATGGTAAAGAAGGCGAATCCAACGGCGATGGCCTTGTACATCACGTCGTCCATGACCTCCAGGGGCGGCAGACGCTCTGCAATGCGGCGCCGCGCCGTCATGATGCCGCCGACAATCAACGCCGAGATGCCGAAATACATGAACCAGTAGGACGCCCCCGCATCGGCCACACCGCGCCGGAAGACCAGCGGCTCAAAGCACAGGATCACCCCCAGCAGCCACAGGGGAGCGAGCTTCCACCAACGGGTCTCACTGGCGCTCTGCTTGATCAGGTAGGCGAAGGCGAGCATGGCGGCGATGGCGAAGGTGCCGTAACCCACGAAGTTGGCGGGCACGTGGACCTTCATCCACCAGCTCTGCAAGGCGGGCACCAGAGGCTGGATCTGGTGGGCTTCGCGCACCACCGTGTACCAGAGCAGGAAGCCGACCGCCGCACTGACGATCAACATGGAGAAAGCCCCCATGCGACGCGTCTGGTAGCGGTCTTCGTAGTAGAGGTAGTAGGCCGCTGTGAGCCAGGCGAACAGCACGAACACCTCGTACAGGTTGCTCACCGGGATGTAACCCATGTCGGGCCCCAGCAGATAGCTCTCGTACCATCGCACGAACGAACCGACCAGCGCCAGCGTGATCGCCACCCAGGCCAGCTTGGAGCCGATGGACTCGAAGGCGTCGGCGTTTCGGCGGGAGAAGATGCCGAACCAGTAGAAGGCGGTGCTCATGAAGAACAGCACACTCATCCAGAGTATGGCCGACTGGCTGGAGATGAAGTATTTCAGCAGGAACGTCTCGTCTGCGCGTTCGGGCACACCCACACCGTCCACCTGGTAGAGCCACACTGCGGTGAGCGCCAGCAACGCGACCACCACGGTCAGCTGTCTCAGGGGGCGCCAGAACCAGGCCAATGCAATCAGGCTGGGAATGGTGCCGATCAGGATGCCTTTCTCGTAGACGTCCATGAAGTCGGCAAACAGGTGGTAGGCGTAAGCACCCCCTGCCACCACGAGCAAGGCAAACACCCAGTCCCAGGCGTTGCGGCGTGCGAAGTAGCCGGGGCGCATCGCCTCGGTGGCATCGCTCTTCTTCAGATCGACGGTGTGTGTGCCAGCATTCATCGATTCACCTCAGCAGATGTGAGCAACAAGCGCTCTTTCAGACGGTCGAATTCCCGATCGTTGTCGAGCAGTTTTCGATTGGACGACAAAGCCATGGTGGCGCGCAAGCCCGACCCTTCGTCGCGCGGTGACAGCCACACCCAGAGGCGGCGCTCCCGCACATAAAGCATGGCAAACACGCCGATGATGAGCAGCAGACAGCCCAGATAGACGATGGTCTTGCCTGGGGCGCGGGCCACCTGGAACACGCTGGCCTGGACATGCTCGAAATCGGTCAGCTGAAATGTGAGCGGTGCCGGATAGAAGAACGCATCGCTCAGGCTCAGCACCACCTGCGTCATGAAGGTGGCAACCTCTTCTCCACGCTCCACAGGTGCCAACCCCGCCCGCTCGCGACTGAGCTGGTAGAGCTCGAACAGTGCGCCATTGAGAATGCGGAGCAGCACCTCACCAGCACGCTCGCGTTCCGCTTCGGGGACATTGACCTCCATGAAGGCCGACACCGCCTGCAACCCCCCCAGCACTGGCATGTTTCCACGCGGCAGGGTAGCGATGTCTGGGTCCTGTCCTGCGAACAGATCGATGGCGCGCTGCGTGGACACGGTCAGTGCCTGTTGCAGATCCTCGCGCTGCCCCCCGGCGGCCTGGGACACGTAGCGTCGAACCGCCTCTCGGCGCATGGCTGGGTCGGCCAGAGCAGAACGCAAGCGGACAAAACCGTCGATCGCATCGTTCTCATCCACCGGCACACGCAGGTAGCGGAATTCTTCGGCCGGGGTGTCACGCACACCGAGCACATAGACACGCGAACCGTCCAGGTCGATCGGCAGCATGTAATTGTGGTACTCGCGGGCCTGACCGGCGTCATCACGCAGCTTGTAGGTGACACTGGGACCGACGTTGCGCAGCTCGCGCTCGGTCACGGTCTTGTGTGCAGAGCCCAGACGGCTCTCAATGGCCTGGCGCAGATCGACGCGACGCACGTCGGCGCCACTTTCGTCGCGATTGACAAAATTCTCGACGTTGATCACGCGCAGTCCGGTGAACTCCAGCTGCAACCGCTGATCGCCATTGGACAGCGAGGTCGTCTCGCCTATGCGACCTTCAACGGTGAAAGGGTTGACGGCAGACCCCATGGGCACGGCTTTCAGCCGGACCAGGGACCCCCCGTCATCAAAACTGGACTGGTAGATCTGGATGCCGCGGTGGCTGGCGGGGTGGTTGACCTCGACACGCGCCTCCTTCGCCTCGCCGGTGTAGCGGTCGTGAATCACGATCTCACTGGCGAACAGCCGCGGCATGCCGGTGTCGTAGTACTCGACGATGAACTTCTTGAGCTCCACATCGAACGGCAGCTCCTGCAGGATCACCCCCTGCGGCTGCGGCAGGATGGCCGTACCCGCACGGGTACCTTCAGTGACCAGCAGGTTGCCCCGGAACGTGGGGTTGCGGTCGCTCAGGCGATGCTGCTCGGGCACGTCTGCGATCAGCCCGCCGCCGGTGAAGGGCGTCTTGTCCTTGAGCCACATCTGACCCCTGACCATCATGTCGCCATCGAGCAGGCCGCCAATACAGATCATGACAATGGCACCGTGAGCTGCGATGTAACCCAGCTTGTTGGCTGCACCGGCCTTGGCCGCCACCATCCAGCCCGGGCCGCCCGGGGTATCCCGACGCTGCAGGCGCACCTTCCAGCCCGACGCGACGAGCGTGCGTCCGATACGCTGCGCGGCCGACTCCGGCACCTCGTCCAATTCCGCCTGGGCCTTGTGGGGAAAGGCCTTCAGGCTTTGCTCGCGGATGTTTTCCTTGAAGAGCTTCAGATCGGCCAGGATCTTGGGCGTGCTGCGCACGATGCACAGGGATGTGCTCAGGACCAGAAAAGCCAGAATCAGAAGGAACCACCAAGCACTGTAGACCGAATACAGGTTCAAGGCGGCAAATATCTCGTACCAGAAGGGTCCGAACTGGTTGATGTAATTGTTGACCGGCTCGTTCTGCAAAAGAACGGTGCCCACCACCGAGGCAATGCAGATCACCGTCAGCAGGGCGATGGCAAACCGCATGGAGGAGAGCAGCTCCACCGCTGCACGCATCGCCTGGGATCCGCGACTGATTTCAAGACCGGCGGTGGAAACACTCATGGGGGGGGAACGCGCTTTTGAAAAAGGCAGGCCACACGGCCTGCCGACTTTGGAAGTGACTCCGATCCCAAGGTTCCTGGGAGCCACAGATTTTTACATAAATATCAACAGACGCTGATATATAAAACAAAGCCCCTCGTCGCCGAGGGGCCTCACCATAACGCCGGTCAGCGCAGACCGGCAATGAAGTCGGCCACGGCCTCAATCTCCCGGTCGGTCATGTACTGGGCGATCTGGGTCATCTGGGTGCTGTTCTGGCGCGCACCGGAACGGAACTGCTTCATCTGATCCACCGTGTACTCCGCATGCTGGCCCGCCAAGCGGGGGTACTGGGCGGGAATACCCGCGCCGTTCGGCGAGTGACAGCCCGCGCAGGCCGCGATGTTGCGATCGGCAATGCCACCTCGGTAGATGCGCTCACCCAGCATGACCTTGTCCTTGTCGCGGGCAAATCCGGTGGTGGCGCGCTGGGAGGCCAGCCAGTAGGAAATGTCACGCTTGTCGTCTTCCGACAGCCCGGCCGCAAAACCGGCCATCACCGCGTTCTGGCGCTTGCCCGACTTGTATTCCTTGAGCTGCTTGATGAGGTACTCAGGATGCTGCTGCGCCAACTTGGGATTCGCCGCGGTGCTGGAGTTGCCGTCGGCAGCATGACAGGCCACGCACACCTGCCCGTAGAGCTGGGCACCACGCCTCAAGTCGGGTTGGGCAGACTGCGCATGCACAGACAAGGACAGTGTGGCGAGTGCGGCAGCACCGATGAGCGTGGCGATGGATTTCATTTCGTGTACGGTGGTCGACAAGGGACTGCGGATAGACACCGGGATCCGGATGATCCAGGTACGACGTGCGGGATTTTACAATGTCGGATAACCCTCAATCGACACATGACCCCGAATACCCCAGCCACAACGGCCAGCGACCCTACCAAAGCGGCCCACGCGTGGCTGCACACCGCCCGCTTTCTGACCGAAGCCCCACAGCTGCACCACCTGCCTGCCCTGGACGTTCCTGAGATCGCCTTCGTTGGCCGATCCAATGCCGGCAAGTCCACCTGCATCAACACCCTTACCCAGCAAAAGCGCCTGGCCTTCGCCTCGAAAACGCCCGGACGCACCCAGAGCATCAATCTGTTTGCGCTCGGTCGCCAGGGCCAGACCGATGCGGTGCTCGCCGATCTTCCCGGCTATGGCTACGCCGCCGTGCCCCAGGAAGCCAAACGGCGCTGGCAGCAGGTCATGGCCAACTACCTGGTCAGCCGGCCCAACCTGCGCGCGGTGGTCCTGCTCTGCGACCCCCGACTCGGACTGACCGAACTCGACGAAGCACTCCTGGAAATCATCCGGCCACGGGTAGAACAGGGCTTGGACTTTCTGGTGCTGCTCACCAAGGCCGACAAGCTCAGCCGCAGCGAAGCGGCCAAGGCGCTGTCGATTGCGCGACTGCAGACCGGCGGCGGGCAGGCGAAACTGTTTTCCGCCCTGAAGAAACAGGGCCTGGACGAAGTGGCCCTGACCCTGTGGGACTGGGCACACCCGACCGAGCCGCCCACCGCCCCCCCGCCCACCTGACGCTGATGATCCAGACCCGCACCATCGCCCTCCCGCACCGGATCGAACTGAACTGCCGCGTGTGCGGCGAGCCAGGGCGCCCGGTGCTGATGTTCCTGCACGGGTTCCCCGAAGGGGCATTCGTCTGGGATGGATTGCTGGAACATTTTTCCCAGCCAGAGCATGGGGGCTATCGCTGCATCGCGCCCAACCTGCGCGGGTACGGCGGCTCCAGCGCACCGACCGACACGACGGCCTACCGCGCGAAACACCTGGTCGAGGACCTGCGGGCGCTGATCGCCATCGAAACACAGGACGCGCCTCGGCCTGGCCGGCTCGCAGGCCTCGTTGCCCATGATTGGGGCGGTGCACTGGCTTGGAACCTGGCCGCCCTGCACCCGGATCTGATGGAGCGGCTGGTGATCGTGAATGCACCGCATCCAGGCACTTTCTGGCGTGACCTCCACCACTCCCCGGCCCAGCAGGCAGCCAGCGCCTACATGAACTTTCTGGTCCGCCCGGACGCCGCTAACCTGCTGACCGAAAACGACTACCGTCGGTTGTGGGCGTTTTTCACGGCACCTGGCAGCTCCGGTGCACCGGACTGGCTCACCGAAGACGTGCGACAGCGCTATCGCGAGGTCTGGGGTCGTGGCTTGGACGGGCCCCTGAACTACTACCGCGCCTCCCCCTTGCGGCCTCCGACCGCCTCCGATGCGTCCCCTGTCACGGAACTGCCCCGCGCCCTGCTCGATGTGCGCGTGCCCACGATGGTGCTCTGGGGCATGGACGACCCGGCCCTGCTTCCCGGCCTGCTCGACGGCCTCGACGACTACGTGGTCGACCTGCGGGTCGAGCCACTGGCCGGTGCTTCGCACTGGGTGCTGCACGAAACGCCGGACGCGGTTCGCGACCGCATCGAGTCCTATCTGTCAGTGGCTGGGAGCTGAACCCGCAGCCCTCCCTCCGCGAGGCCCTTTGTAGCGCGCGTATCCCCACAGATACTGTTGCGGACACTGTCGGATCAAGGCCTCCATGGCACGGTTCATCTGGGCAGCGATCTCGTCGGCACGCTCGGCCAGCGGTTCGTCCACGACCGCCGACCACGGCTGTACGTGAACCACGAACCCACGGCCCCAGGATAGGCGCTCGCCCCAGGCGAACAGCACCTGGGTACCCCCCACCTGCGCAAATCGACCGGAAAGGGTCATGGTGTAGGCGGGGCGTCCGAAGAACGGGGCCCACACACCCATGCCCTCGGGTGGCACCTGGTCGGGCAACAGCCCGACCGCCTCGCCACGACGCAGCGCCTCGATCAGTTGCCGCACGCCGCGCAGCGTGGCCGGCGCCGAGGCCATTCCCGGACGAGAACGAGCAGCGGCCAGCACCTCGGTCAACCCGGCCTTGCGGGGTGGCCGGAACAGGACCGTCATGGGTTTGTCATGCCCAAAGCGCTCGGCGTATGCCTGCGCTGTGATCTCGAAACAGCCCATGTGCGGCGTGAGGAACAGCATGCCCCGGCCATGATGCAAGGCCGCCTCGATGTGCGCAGCCCCTTCCCAGCCGACCCGCACCGGAAGCCCGAACCACAGGCGAGGCAGCTCCAGCACCTGCTTGCCGGCCTCACCCACGGAGCGCCAACGCTCGCCGGACGCCAGCCCGGCGAGCGCCGTGTGCTCACGCCACCGCCTCCGGTAAGCCGGTACGAACAGCCAGACCAGCCAGCCCAGGCCCCATCCCAGCCCATGCAACACCGGCAGCGGAATGCGCCCCAAAACCCTGAACAGCAACAGCATGCGTGGAGTGATTACAATAGATGCATCGCCGAGTTACTGGACAACTTGCGGGCGATTCACAAATTCAGCTAAAGCGTTCGCCATAGCACTTCATGCCGGGCGACCGCCAGGCAACCATCCAAGGAGTGTATTCAAATGGCGAGCGACTTTCTTTTCACCTCGGAATCGGTATCCGAAGGTCATCCCGACAAGGTGGCCGACCAGGTCTCCGACGCCATCCTCGACGCGATCTTCGACCAGGATCCCCGCAGCCGTGTGGCGGCTGAGACGCTGTGCAACACCGGACTGGTGGTGCTGGCGGGTGAAATCACGACCAATGCCCATGTGGATTACATCCAGGTCGCACGTGACACCATCAAGCGCATCGGCTACGACAACACCGAATACGGCATCGACTACAAGGGCTGTGCGGTGCTGGTGGCCTACGACAAGCAGAGCAACGACATCGCGCAGGGCGTGGACCACGCCAGCGACGACTACCTGAACACCGGCGCTGGCGACCAGGGCCTCATGTTCGGCTACGCCTGCGACGAGACGCCCGAGCTGATGCCTGCGCCCATCTACTACGCGCACCGCATCGTGGAGCGGCAGGCCCAGTTGCGCAAGGACGGGCGCCTGCCCTTCCTGCGTCCCGACGCCAAGAGCCAGGTGACCATGCGCTATGTGGACGGCAAGCCACACAGCATCGACACCATTGTGCTGTCGAGCCAGCACAGTCCCGAGATGAGCGACGGCAAGCACATGAAGCCCGAATTCATCGAGGCCTGCGTCGAGGAGATCATCAAGCCGGTGCTACCGAAAGAGTGGCTGCAGAACACCCAATACCTGATCAACCCGACCGGTCGCTTCGTGATCGGTGGCCCGCAGGGCGACTGTGGCCTGACCGGCCGCAAGATCATCGTGGACACCTACGGTGGCGCCTGCCCACACGGCGGCGGCGCCTTCAGCGGCAAGGACCCGACCAAGGTGGACCGCTCCGCGGCCTACGCGGCCCGCTACGTGGCCAAGAACATCGTCGCTGCCGGTCTGGCGCGCCAGTGTCAGATCCAGGTGGCGTACGCCATCGGCGTGGCGCGCCCCATGAACGTGACGGTGTACACCGAAGGCACGGGCGTGATCCCGGACGAGAAGATCGCGCACATCGTCAACGAGGTGTTCGACCTGCGCCCGAAAGGCATCATCCAGATGCTGGATCTGCTGCGCCCCATTTACAGCAAGACTGCCGCCTACGGCCACTTTGGCCGCGACGAACCCGAATTCACCTGGGAACGAACCGACAAGGTGCAGGTGCTGCGCGACCTGGCTGGCTTGAAATGACCGGGCCTTGGGCTGGGCACGCTCAGTCCAGCACCTCCTGCAGCATGCGCCCGACGCCCTCTTCCCAAGCGGGAAGGCGCAGGCCAAACGTCGTCTGGAGGAAGCCTGTGTCGAGCCGCGAATTGTGCGGCCGGCGCGCGGGCGTGGGAAATGCGCTGGTGGGCACCGCCTCGATCGCATGGACCTTCCAGTCGCCATGAGGCTGTAGCCGGCGCGCTTGCTCGATGACGTACTGCGCATAACCGTGCCAAGTGGTGACACCGGCAGCGGCGAGGTGATACGTTCCCTGACCCTCGCCGGTGCGCAAGACGTGGCGTATTGCATGGGCGGTGACATCGGCCACCAGATCGGCCCCGGTCGGGGCGCCGAACTGGTCATCGATCACCGAAAGGTGTTCACGTTCGCGGGCCAGACGAAGCATGCTCCTGGCGAAATTGCCTCCGCGCGCGGCATAGATCCAGCTGGCTCGGAAGATCAGGTGCTGCCGACCCGCCTGCAGGATGCGCTGCTCCCCATCGAGCTTGGTCAGCCCGTAGGCATTGAGGGGGCCGGTGGCATCCTCTTCCCGCCAGGGCGCATGGCCACTGCCATTGAACACGTAATCGGTGCTGTAGTGCACCAACCAAGCCCCCACCTCATGCGCGACCTGTGCCAACACACCGGGCGCCTCGGCATTGATGCATCGGGCCAGGGAAAGATCGGTTTCAGCCTTGTCCACGGCCGTATATGCAGCCGCATTGACGATGACGTCTGGCCGCAGGGCGTGCACCGTCCGCGCCAGTCCCGGCAGATCGGCAAGATCGCCGCACAGGGGATGCTCAAGCGATCCCAACCCTGCCCAATCGGGGCATGCCCTTTCCGCGTGCCGGGGATGGAGCCCCTCCCGGTCCAGCGCCAGCAACCGCCCCAGTGGCGCCAGGCTGCGCTGCAGCTCCCACCCCACCTGGCCGTTTTTTCCGAACAGCAGGATGCGAGGAGCGGGACTCATGCAACGACGGCTCCATACTGTTTGCTTACCCAGTCGCGATAGCTGCCACTTTGCACGTGCTGGACCCATTGGGGGTGGTCCAGATACCACTGGACGGTCTTGCGGATGCCGGTTTCGAAGGTTTCAGCGGGTTTCCAGCCCAGATCCCGTTCGATCTTGCGCGCATCAATGGCGTAGCGACGATCGTGACCGGGACGGTCCTGCACATGGGTGATCAGGGCCCTGTAGCTCCCGCCGTCGGCTTTGGGGTGCAGTTCATCCAGCAGGTCGCAGACGCGATGGACGATCTCGATGTTGGGTTTTTCGTTCCAGCCGCCGATGTTGTAGGTTTCGCCCGGCTGCCCGGCCTCGAGCACACGGCGGATGGCGCTGCAATGGTCTTTCACGTATAGCCAGTCGCGCACCTGCAGTCCATCGCCATAGACCGGCAGCGGCATGCCGGCCAGGGCGTTCACGATCATCAGCGGGATGAGTTTTTCCGGGAAATGGTAGGGACCGTAGTTATTGGAGCAATTCGTGGTGAGCACCGGGAGGCCGTAGGTGTGGTGCCAGGCGCGCACCAGATGGTCGCTGGCTGCCTTGCTGGCTGCATATGGACTGTTCGGTTCGTAAGGGTTCGTTTCGGTGAAAGGAGGGGCATCCTTCGACAGGGTGCCATACACCTCGTCGGTGCTGACGTGCAGGAAGCGGAAGTTGGCCTTATCTCCTGCGGGCAATGAGGACCAATAGGCGCGCACCGCCTCAAGCAGCCGGAAGGTGCCGACGATGTTGGTCTGGATGAAGTCCTCCGGGCCATGAATGGAGCGGTCCACATGGCTTTCGGCCGCGAAGTTGATCACGGCACGCGGGCGGTGCTCGGTCAGCAGCCGCTCCACCAGGGCACGGTCCCCCAGATCCCCCTGGACAAAATGGTGTCGTACATCATCTTGGAGGGTGACGAGGTTTTCCAGGTTTCCGGCGTAGGTGAGCTTGTCGAGGTTGACGACCGGCTCGTCGGATGCCTGGAGCCAGTCAAGCACGAAGTTGCTGCCGATGAAGCCGGCGCCGCCGGTGACAAGGATCATGGATTGCTGCCCGGTACGGGGGATGGAAGACACATGCGTTGAATTATCGGCCAGATGACAGCTTGGGCGGCCGCCCCACGGCGGTCACAGCGGGTTGCGTGCACAATCGCTGCCTTCAGGGAACCGAAACACCGTTCAGGAATCGCATTCATCGTGATTGACACCGACCTCAAAACCGCATTCGAAGCTGCCGTCGCCTCCACCAAGGACCTGACCCAGCGGCCCGACAACGCCACCCTGCTGAAACTGTACGCGCTCTACAAGCAGGCGACCGAAGGGGACAACCCCGGCACCAAACCCGGCTTCAGCGATCTGGTCGGCCGCGCCAAGTGGGATGCCTGGACCGCCCTGAAGGGCACTCGTGCCGACGATGCCATGCAGCGCTACATCGAGCTGGTCGAGACACTGGAGTGAACGGCCTGCGCCTTTGATGCCAGTGCCCGAAGATGGTCTTCGCGCTCTGGGCGCGACAGACGGGCCAAGGCCCGGACAGCGCGGTAAAAGGCCTGGAAATCCCGGCCTTCGGCGATGAACAAGGCTTCAAACGCCGGTACCCATTCATCGTAGGCCGCCTGCACGGCAAACAGGGCATTGTTGGCCTGCTCGACCCACAGGTCGTATCCCGCAAAACCGCCCCAGGAAGACCGCAGTTCGGCGTAGCGCTGTCTAAATGCCTCCAGCACCTGTGCCTTTTCCGTCTCGATCCGATCGGCCGGCCATGTCTCGGCTACCGACTGGGCGTAAAGTTCCTGGAGCCGGGCTCGCGTTTCCCGTGTCAGGCGGCGAAAGGCCTGGCGCTGGTCATCGAACACCCGATAAGCCTCCCGCGCCTCGTCGGACGCCATCTGTTCCAGCCACAGGGCCCCGCCCAAGCGCTCCACCGCCGTGGCAAACGATTCGTTGAAGGCCGTGTCTCCTGCCACGTATACCGTCTGGTGTGCCAGCTCGTGGAAGATCAGCCGCGCGAGCTCGCCATCGGGCCAATGGATGAAGGTGTTGAGCAGGGGGTCACCGCCCAACCAGTCGGTCCATCCCAGGGTGGAATAGGCGGGCACCGGGTACACACCCACATCCCATGGAGCCGGCAGGCCGGCGGCAAAGGCCCGAGCAGCCGCCTCGTCGTAAAAACCCTTGTACCCCAGACAGCCCGCGACCGGAAAACACCAGGTGTGCAGCGCCAGGGCGTGCGGCGGCGCGGCCACCACGTTCCAGACCACGGCGCGACGCTGCAGATCGGCATAGCGGGTGTAGCTGGCGTTGCGCGGCAGATGCAGCACGTCCGTGGCGAAGGTGCGGATCGATTGCGCCAGCGCCAGACGGGGCCGCAGACCCTCGGGCGTTGCGGGATCGTCCAGCCACTCTGCCACCGGGCGCGAGGCCCGCAGCAGCGCCAGGTGACCGCTCACCGATTGCAGGTAGTAGGCCGGATCCGTCACCCACTGGCGCGACGGCGCCTCGAACCGGGCCACCCCGTCGCCAGGCGGGGCACTGGCGCAGCCACCCAGCCAGACGATGAGGACCGACAGAGCCCACCCGGCCAGGCCCGACCTCATGCGCGGCGCACCTCGACCAGGCAGTCGTAAAACGTGGGCGCCCGCCCCAGATCGGTCAGGCGCTGGTGCGTGAGTTCGTTGACGTTGGTGCCGTTCAACCCCAGTTTGCGCCACCAGATGCCGAGACCGTTGACCACACCCGGCCGCGCCCGCTGCCCGACCCGGGCCACGCATTCGTAGCGGCCCCGGTCATTGAACACCGTCACCCGGTCTCCGTCGGCAACGCCCCGCGCAGCGGCATCGTGGGGGTGGATTTCCAGCACCGGCTCCCCCTCCACGTCGCGCAGCGACTGCACGTTGACGAAGGTGGAGTTCAGGAAGTGACGCGCCGGCGGGGAGATCATGGCCAGTGGATAGCGCACATCGCTGCCGATGGCTTCATGGTTGCGCAGCACTTCCGGCAAGCCGTCACGCCCCATGGCCTGCAGGCGCTCGCTGAACAGTTCGCACTTGCCCGATGGTGTCGGGAACCCGCCCTCGGCAAACGGCGCCTCGGACAAAGGCAGGCTGACAAAGCCGTCACGCAGCAGGGCATCGAAGTCCACTTCGGCCGGGAATGCCTGGCGACACAGGGTTTCGTCGTCGTCGGCAAAGCAGGGGTCATCAAAACCCATGCGCCGGGCCAGCTCGCGAAAGAT
>JAUVXK010000076.1 GCA_030603635.1 Burkholderiales bacterium
TGTTCGACTACCTGGGTGACGACGCCACCCTGGTGCTGCACGGCGACCTGGAACCCGCCTTCCAGTGCTTCTGGCAGGACACGCGCGAACGCTATCGTCTGGTACAGGGCGATCCGGACCGCCCGGCGCTGCCACCCGACACGCTGTTCCTGGACGCCGAAGCCTTTTACGCCGCCGCCAAGCCACACAGGCAACTGGCACTGCGCGCCGAACAGCAGGACGTGGAGCACAGCGCCTGGGTGCAAGGCCTGCCCGACCTGGCTGCCCAGCGCGGCGCCGACGACCCGCTGGCCAAGCTGCAGGCCCACATCCGCGCCAGCGCCGACCGCGTGCTGCTGCTGGCCGAAAGCGATGGCCGCCGCGAAAGCCTGCTGGACTTCCTGCGCGCCAGCGGCCTGAACCCGCCCGCCTTCGATTCCCTGGCCGAATTCCAAGCCAGCGACGAAAAGACCGGCATCGCCACCGCCGCCCTGGCCAGTGGCTTTGCCTGGGTGGAAGGCGGCGTTCACTTCGTCACCGAAACCGAGCTGTTCGCCGCCGGACCCACCACACGTCGTCGCAAGAAGCAGGAACAGGTCAGCGATGTGGACGCGCTGATCAAGGACCTGAGCGAACTGAACGTGGGCGACCCGGTGGTTCACAGCGCCCACGGCATCGGCCGCTACCGGGGCCTCATCCACATGGACCTGGGCGAGAAGAATCCGGACGGCTCGCCCGCGCTGCAGGAATTCCTGCATCTGGAATACGCCCAGGACGCGGTGCTGTACGTGCCGGTCAGCCAGCTGCAGCTCATCAGCCGCTACACCGGCGTGAGCGCCGACGAAGCGCCGCTGCACCGCCTCGGCTCGGGCCAGTGGGAAAAAGCCAAGCGCCGCGCCGCCGAGCAGGTGCGTGACGCGGCCGCCGAACTGCTCAACATCTACGCCCGCCGCGCCGCACGTGAAGGCCACGCCTTCCGCTACAGCCCGCACGACTACGAACAGTTCGCCAACGACTTCGGCTTCGAGGAAACCGCCGACCAGAAGGCCGCCATCCACGCGGTGATACAGGACATGATTTCCCCACAGCCCATGGACCGCCTGGTGTGTGGCGACGTGGGCTTTGGCAAAACGGAAGTGGCCCTGCGCGCCGCCTTCGTGGCCGTGACCGGGGGCAAACAGGTGGCCTTCCTGGCGCCCACCACCTTGCTGGCCGAACAGCACTACCAGACCTTGGTGGACCGCTTTGCCAAGTGGCCGGTGAAGATCGCCGAGATGAGCCGTTTCCGGACGGCCAAGGAAATCACGACGGCCATGAAAGGCATTGCCGATGGCACGGTGGACATCGTCGTGGGCACCCACAAGCTGCTGAGCGAGAAAACCCAGTTCAAGAACCTGGGCCTGCTCATCATCGACGAGGAACACCGCTTCGGCGTGCGGCACAAGGAAGCCATGAAGGAACTGCGCGCCGAAGTCGATGTGCTCACGCTCACCGCCACGCCCATACCCCGCACGCTGGGCATGGCGCTGGAAGGCCTGCGCGACCTCAGCGTGATCGCCACCGCTCCGCAACGGCGCCTGGCCATCAAGACCTTCGTGCGCAACGAAGGCAGCGGCGTGATCCGCGAGGCGGTGCTGCGCGAACTCAAGCGTGGCGGACAGGTGTACTTCCTGCACAACGAGGTCGAGACCATCGAGAACCGCAAGCAGAAGCTGGAGGAAATCCTGCCCGAAGCGCGCATCGCCATCGCCCACGGCCAGATGCCCGAGCGCGAACTGGAACGCGTGATGCGCGACTTCGTGGCACAGCGCTTCAACCTGCTGCTGTGCTCGACCATCATCGAAACCGGCATCGACGTGCCCACGGCCAACACCATCGTCATTGCGCGGGCAGACAAGTTTGGGCTTGCCCAGTTGCACCAACTGCGCGGCCGCGTGGGCCGCAGCCACCACCAGGCCTACGCCTATCTGCTGGTGCCTGACCTGGACGGACTGACGAAGCAGGCCGCCCAGCGGCTCGACGCCATCCAGCAGATGGAAGAGTTGGGCAGCGGCTTCTACCTGGCCATGCACGACCTGGAAATCCGGGGTGCGGGCGAGGTGCTGGGCGAAAACCAGAGCGGCAACATGCTGGAGGTGGGCTTCCAGCTCTACAACGAGATGCTGAGCGAAGCCGTCGCCAGCCTCAAGGCCGGCCGAGAACCCGACCTGCTCAAACCCCTGAGCGCCGCCACCGACATCAACCTGCACGCGCCTGCCCTGCTGCCCAACGACTACTGCGGTGACGTGCACCTGCGCCTGAGCTTCTACAAGAAGCTGGCCACCGCCAAGACCTCCGATCAGATCGACACCTTGCTCGAAGAAATCGTAGACCGCTTCGGCAAGCTACCCGCCCAGGCACAGACGCTGATCGACGTGCACCGCCTGCGCGTGCTGTGCGCGCCCTACGGCGTGCAGAAGGTGGACGCTACACCCGGCGTCATCCTCATCACCTTCCGGCCCAACCCACCGGTGGACCCTATGCGCATCATCGAGCTGGTGCAGAAGAACAAGCACATCAAGCTGGCTGGCAACGACAAGCTGCGCATCGAGCGCGCCCTGCCCGAAGCCAAGGACCGGGCGCAGATGGTGCGGGACGTGCTCAGGTCGTTGGGGCAACCGTCGAAGATGGCCGACTCGGCGTTGCCGGCTTGATGCCAGCCAGCGGGGGCAGGCGGCCGGCATCGGCCTGCCCCTGTGCCCTCACCTGTTCAAGCCAGCGCTGGCGCTGCTCGGGCGTGGACTTGTGCACGGGGCCGATACGCGTCATGTCCACCGGTTTGAGCCCGCAGAACCTCAGGGTGCTGCGCACCAGGGACCGTGCCGTGGGGTCGCCCTGAATGAAGCGCAAATACCAGCCCGGGGAATCGGTGGTCATGATCACCCTGGCGCTGCGCCCAGCCAGCAGACCATCGACCAAACCATTGGGCAGATAACGAAACGCCCAGCCTCGCTCCAGCACGCGGTCGAAAAAGCCCTTGAGCAGCGCTGGCATGGAACCCCACCAGACGGGAACGACCACCACGATACGCCGTGCCTCTGCGATAAGCTGCTGTGCCCGCTGCAGATCGGGTTCCAGGGCCTGTTGCCCGTTGAAGCCCTGATGGAGGATGAGGTCGAACGCCAGCTCGCGCAGCGCCAGCAGTTCCACCCGTGCGCCTGCCTCGCGCAGCCCGTCTGCGTGGCTGATCGCCAATGAGGCACACAAGGAGTCAGCATGGGGATGCCCGTCAATGATGAGTACGTCAGCCAAGTCACACCTTCCTTTTGAATCTTTACATTGTCAATATTGACCGGCGAAGTATTCGATAGAATCTTTCTTGTGTCAAGTTCAGTCGACGACAAACGCGCCTACCACCATGGCAACCTGCGCCAGGCCTTGCTGGATGCGGCGCTGCGCCTGCTGGCCGAAGTCCCGGCCGCCAAGCTGAGCCTGCGCGAATTGGCCCGCGCCGCGCAGGTCAGTCACGCGGCGCCTTACCACTACTTCAGCGACCGCGAGGCGTTGATCCGTGCGGCCGGTGTGGAAAGCATGCGGCGCCTGTTGCAGGCCCAGCACCAGGCGGTGGCCGAAGCCCATGGCACGCGACAACGCCTGCTGGCCCTGGGCCTGGCCTATGTGCGCTTTGCCGCGCAAGAGCCGCACTGCTTTGCCCTGGTGTTCGACCCACAGTACTGCAGCCCCGGCGAACCATCGGAAGAGATGGCCCCCCTGATCGCCGAGAACGAGCGCCTGCTGGCCGATTGCGTCAACCAGGCGCAGACAGCCGGGGTATTGCCACCGGTTCCAGCGCAGCACCTGGCCACGGGGTTGTGGGGAGCGGTACACGGGTTGGCCCAACTGACCATGGCTGGGCACATTGACCTTCCCGCCGCCGAAGCGGCACTGGACGCCTTGCTGGCGGCCACGCCGCATCCGCAATAATCCGGAAATGTCTACCCCGATCGAATTTGCCCCTGGTCTGACTGTCCAGGGCTTCACTCCCCCCTTGCGCTTGCGCGATTTCAAGCTCATTGCCTTCGACATGGACTCCACGCTCATCAACATCGAGTGCGTGGACGAAATTGCCGACGCCGTGGGTCGCAAGGCCGAAGTGGCCGCCATCACCGAAGCCGCCATGCGCGGCGAGATCACCGATTTCAAGGAAAGCCTGCGCCGCCGCGTGGCCTTGCTCAAGGGCGTGACCGTGGCCGACATGGAGCGCGTCTACACCGAACGCCTTCGCATCAACCCCGGCGCCGCAGAACTCATCCAGGCCTGCAAGGCCGTGGGTATGAAGGTGCTGCTAGTCTCGGGCGGGTTCACCTACTTTGCCAACCGCGTCAAGGAACGCCTGGGCATCGACTACGCCCGTTCCAACGTGCTGGAAATCGAAAGCGGACCCCACTGCGGGGCACTGACCGGCCGCCTGGTGGACCAGTCCTGGGGAGACATTTGCGACGGCGCCGAGAAGCGCCGCACGCTGCTGGAAGTGACCAGCCTGCTGGGCATCGAGCCACGTGAATGCATTGCCGTGGGCGACGGCGCCAACGATCTGCCCATGATGGGCGAGGCAGGCCTGTCAGTGGCCTACCACGCCAAGCCGAAGGTGCGCGAGCAGGCCATGGTGGCGATCAACCAGGGTGGACTCGACCGACTGCTCGACGTGGTTCAGGCATGAACACTCAGCCCGCCAAGCCGACCCTCATGAGCCGCTTGCGGGCTGGCTGGAGGGGGCATCTGGGCACGGTGGCGGTGGTCCTGGCCGTGTTCTTTGGCGTACAGGCCTGGCAGACCCGGCACTTCAACGCGGCGATTGACCTGAGCATACCTGTGCAGTGGCTGACACCGGAAGGTCAACCGCACAGCGGCACCCTGCAAGACGCGATCCAGGCGATCAGGCCAGTTGGTCAGCCCATGGCCCTGTACGTCTGGGCGGAATGGTGCCCTATTTGCAAAGCCCAGCAAGGCACGATCAACAGCCTGACGCAGGACTGGCCAGTGCTCACCGTCGCCATGCAGTCGGGTGACGCCACTCAGGTACGGCGTTACCAGATGCAGCACGACCTGCCCTGGACCACGGTGATCGACCCACGCTCACAGCTGGCACAGGCACAAGGCTTCCGATCGGTACCGGCCTTTGCGGTGCTGGACAGCGGCAACCGCTTGCGATACCCCACCGTGGGCTACACCTCGGGTTGGGGCATGCGGGCGCGTCTCTGGCTGGCGCATCTGCTCTGAACGGTCGTCAGCCCAGGGCCTTCGCCAACCGGGCCACGCCTTCGCGGATGCGGTCCACACCCACGGTGGCAAAGCTCAGGCGGAAGGTGGACACGTCCGGATCCCGTGCAAAGAAAGGGGCACCGGGCACGAACGCCACGCCCTGATCGATGGCTCGACGCGCCAGCTCGTTGCCATCGGTCAGGCGCCCACCGGCCCCGGTCAGGCGGGCCCAGACGAACAATCCTCCCTGGGGCTGCACAAAAGCAACGGCGTCGCCCAGGTCGCTGCGCAGCGCATCACCCATGGCCTGGGCACGCTCCGCGTACACCTGCCGCACCCGCTGCAGCCTACCGGGCATGCGGCCGGCCTTCAGGTACTGCGCGGCCGTGGCCTGGGCAAAGGTGCTGGTATGCGCATCGCTGAACTGCTTGCACATGACGGCCTTGCCCAGCAGGTCGGCGGGGGCGATCATCCAGCCCACGCGCAGGCCGGGGCTGAGCACCTTGCTCAGCGAACCGCAATGCACCAGCCGCTCGCGGCTACCCGCCACTTCGGCGCTCAGAGCCAACAGACTGGGTGGCGGCGCGTCACCGAAGTACAGATCGCCATAGGGGTCGTCCTCGACGATCAGGGTGTCGTGACGCACCGCCAGCTCCAGCACCCGACGGCGGCGCTCATGGCTGAGCATGGCCCCGCTGGGGTTGCCGAAGGTGGGGATCAGGTACACGAACTTGGGCCGGTGCTCGACGATCAGTTGCTCCAGCCGGTCGACATCCACACCGTCGCCGTCCACAGGCGCGGTGATGAGTTCCGCGCCATAGAGGCGGAAACACTGGATCGTGGCCAGGAAGGTTGGCCCCTCGACGATGACCTTGTCGCCGGGAGAGATGAGCGTCTTGCCCAGCAGATCCAGCGCCTGCTGGCTGCCGGTGGTCACGACCAGTTGCTCCGGAGCCACCTGGGCACCCTTGCTGCCCATGAACTGGGCCAGCTGGTCGCGCAGGGGCTGATAGCCTTCGGTGGCCCCATACTGCAGGGCGGCACCGGGCTCCTCGTCAAGCGCACGCTGGCTGGCTTCGCGGATGCCGTCCACGTCGAACATGGCCGAATCGGGAAAGCCGCCGGCGAAGCTGATGATGCCGGGCTTGCCCAACAGCTTGAACAGTTCGCGAATGGCGGAAGTCTCGACGTTGTTCAGGCGATCGGCGAAACGGACGGCGGAAGTTGCACTCATGGGAGAAAATTCAGGGCATGAACAAGGAACAGATCGAGCGGTTTTTCGCCACCTTGCAGGCAGCCAACCCCCAGCCCAACACGGAACTGGAGTATACGAGTGTGTTCGAGCTGCTGGCGGCCGTGCTGCTCAGCGCCCAGGCCACCGACGTGGGCGTCAACAAGGCCACCCGGCGGCTGTTTCCGGTGGCGAACACTCCGCAGAAAATGCTCGACCTGGGCCTTGAGGGGCTGGAGTCTCACATCAAGACCATCGGCCTGTACCGCAGCAAAGCCAGACACCTGATGGAAACCTGCCGACTCCTCGTTGAACGGCACGGTGGACAAGTGCCGCGCAGCCGCGAGGCCCTGGAGGCACTCCCTGGCGTGGGCCGGAAAACGGCCAATGTGGTGCTCAACGTGGCCTTTGGTGAGCCGACCATGGCCGTGGACACCCATATTTTCCGGGTCAGCAACCGCACCGGCCTGGCCCAGGGCAAGACCCCGCTGGCGGTCGAGCAGAAACTGCTCAAGCGGGTACCGGCCAAATACCTGGAAGACGCCCACCACTGGCTCATCCTGCACGGCCGATACGTCTGCCAGGCCCGACGCCCCCAGTGCGAGCGCTGCGCCGTGGCGTCCTACTGCGACCATGCCCTGACCTCCCGGCAACCATGACACGCGAGCAGTCGTCACATGTCCTGCCCTGGCTGGCGCCCGGCGAGCCATTTCCGGACGTTGAACGTGCCTGGCAGCAGGGCGACCCCATTCCCGGCCTGCTCGCTGCAGGAGGCGCTCTCGACACCCCCACCCTTCTGCGTGCCTACGCCAGCGGCATCTTTCCCTGGTTCAGCGACGACCAGCCCATCCTGTGGTGGAGCCCGGACCCCCGCATGGTGCTGCGGCCGGCCGATTTTCGGCTCCATCCGTCGCTGCGCAAAACCCTGCGTGCCGGGCTGCGCTCGGGCCGCCTCGACATCCGCATGGACACGGCCTTCGAGCGGGTGATCCACGCCTGCGCCCAGACCCCGAGAGCAGGCCAGCGCGGAACCTGGATCGTGCCGGCCATGACCCAGGCCTACACCGCCCTGCACCACGCCGGGCACGCGCACAGCGTCGAAACCTGGTGGGACGGCCAACTCGTGGGCGGGCTGTACTGCGTCAACCTGGGCCGCATGGTGTTTGGCGAATCCATGTTCAGCCACCGCAACGATGCCTCCAAGATGGCCCTGGCAGCCCTGGTGGCCTGCGCCAGGGTCTGGAACGTTCCCGCCATCGACTGCCAGCAAAACACCCCTCACCTCGCGTTCATGGGGGCCGCCGAAGTGCCCCGTGATCGCTTTCTGGGCATGGTTCGCGAGACCACGAGCCAGCCCACGCCCGACTGGCTCTTTCACCCCGTATACTGGGAGCGCCTGCTCTCGAACGGTTCATCACTGCCGTGACCTACCCGAAGGAACTCCCACTGCACGCCGTGCAGTTCTATGCCACGGCACCCTACGCCTGCAGCTACCTGGAGGGCCGCATCGCGCGCTCCCAGGTGGCGACGCCCAGCCACCTCATCCACAACGACACCTACTCCGAACTCGTCACACACGGCTTTCGGCGCAGCGGCATGTTCACCTACCGCCCCCACTGCGACGGTTGTCGGGCCTGCGTGCCACTGCGGGTGGACGCACAGGCCTTTCGCCCCAGCCGCAGTCAGCGCCGGGCCCAGGCCCTGCATGACAACCTTGAGGCCCGCGTGATGACACTGGGCTACGCCGAAGCGCACTACCAGCTCTACCTGCGCTATCAGCGCCACCGGCATCCGGGCGGCGGCATGGACCACGACAACATCGACCAGTACAGCCAGTTTCTCCTGCAAAGCAGGGTCAACTCCCGACTGGTGGAGTTCACGGACCCGACTGCCACTGCGGCGGCGTCACCCCTGAAGATGGTGTCCATCGTCGATGTGCTGGACGACGGGTTGTCGGCGGTCTACACCTTCTACGAACCCGACTCACACGCCGCATTCGGAACCTACAGCATTCTGTGGCAGATCGCACAGGCACGCGCCATGGGGCTGCGCTACGTGTACCTTGGGTACTGGATCGCCGAAAGCCCAAAAATGAACTACAAAAGCCGCTTCAGGCCCTATGAACTTTTCCTGGGCGGAGCATGGCAAGCAGGCGACCACCTGTAATACCCCACCCCGTTTGCCAAATTCGTTTGTCAGGATTGAATTTCATCACATAAAATGGTGACATCCTTCTGTTCACCATGACCCGAACCCAATCCCCCTTGCCTGCCCAGCCCAGCGTCCAGGTGATCGAGCGCATGTTCCAGCTTCTGGAAGTGCTTTCATCGCGTGAAGAAGCCATCTCGCTCAAGGAAATCAGCGAACGCACGGGCCTGCATCCATCCACCGCACACCGCATCCTCAACGATCTGGCCATTGGCCGTTTTGTGGATCGGCCCGAGCCAGGTGCCTACCGGCTTGGTCTGCGGTTGCTGGAACTCGGCAATCTCGTCAAGGCCCGATTGAGCGTGCGCGACACCGCCCTCGGCCCCATGCGAGAATTGCACAAGCAGATCCAGCAGCCCGTCAACCTGAGTGTCCGCCAGGGCGACGAAATCGTATACGTGGAACGTGCCTACAGCGAGCGTTCCGGCATGCAGGTGGTCCGCGCCATTGGCGGCCGCGCACCCCTGCACCTGACTTCCGTCGGCAAGCTGTTTCTTGCCGATGACGATGCACAGCGTGTGCGGGCCTACGCGGCCCGCACCGGACTCATGGGCAATACACGAAACAGCATCACGCAACTGCCCGTGCTTGAACGGGAGCTGGCCCAGTGCCGTCGCCTGGGCGTCGCCCGCGACAATGAAGAACTGGAAATGGGCGTGCGCTGCATGGCGGCAGGCATCTACGACGATCAGGACAAACTCGTCGCCGGCCTTTCGATTTCCGCACCAGCCGACCGCATCGACGAAAACTGGCTGCCCAAGTTGCAGGCCACCGCCGCGCAGATCAGTGCGGCCCTGGGCCATCGCCCCCAGCGTTGAACTTCAGCTGCGGTCCGACACGTCGGCCAACTGCTGTGCGCTGAACAGGGAAGTCTCCACCCAACGGCGCAACCGTTCGGCATCGCCAAGCCGGGCGTTGGCGTCGGTGGCGTCGAGCAGCACCATGATGAGCTGACGCCCCGCCATGTTCACCTGCATCACCACGCAACGGCCAGCCTCCCGGATGAAACCGGTTTTCTGCAACCCGATGTCCCAGGCATCGCTGTTGACGAGGCGGTTGCTGTTGCGATAGGGCAACACATGCCTGCCTACGGCGAGTTCATAACTCGGAGAAGTCGAGTAGCGACGCAGCAAAGGGCGCTCATGCGACGCAGCGGCCAGAATGGCGATATCCCTGGCGCTCGACTGGTTCTCGCTCGAGAGGCCGGTCGGATCGACGAATCGGGTATCGGTCATGCCCAGTTCCTGCGCCTTCTGGTTCATCCGATGGACGAAGCGATCGACCCCACCGGGATAGGTTCGGGCCAAGGCATGGGCGGCACGGTTTTCGCTGGACATCATCGCCAGATGCAAGGCCTCGCGACGGGTCAGCCTGGCACCCACGGCCAGACGGGAACCGCTGTTCTTGAGACGGTCCACGTCGGCGCTGGTGATGGAGATGGTCTCGTCCATCGGGAGCTGCGAATCAGCGATCAGCACACCGGTCATGAGCTTGGTGAGCGAGGCAATGGGCAGCACAGCGGTATCGTTCTTGCCCAGCAGGATCTCATGGGTTTCGGCGTCCATGACCAGGGCCACGCTGGAATTCAGGTTCAACGGGTCCTGTACCCGGCGCAGGCCCATGCGCTCACCGTAAGACACCACGACCGCACCGGCCGCTGCAGCAGTGGCGGCGGCCGCCACCTGGCGGGTCTGGCGTTGGGGGACATGCGCCGCCGTCCGCTGCGGGGCAGCAGCCACAGGTCGCTTGCTGGGCGAGCCGGAAGACGAGGTGCGCTGGGGGGCCGAGGCCTTGACACCGCCGACGCGCGCCGCTGCAGAGACCGAAGGCCCGGCCTGCTGCGCCACAGGGCGTTTGGAGGGAACACCGGCCTGCGCCGCAGCCGACCAGGCGGTGATGCCCAGCAGCAAGGAACAAGCCAGCCAGAGCCGAGAAGCAACCGGGCGACGGGTTCTGTTCATGAATATTCCCTCATTCAACAAGCCTGACGGCCAGAGTATAGAAGGGAATAATCGAAAAAACAATGTGATTCATTGACTTGCGAGACTTTTTTAAGACTTCGTCGCAAGTCAACCCCATCCACGACCTCAAAAGACCCTTCGAAACCGCCTTCAGCCCTGCGCGGCGACCCGATCCGCCTTGCTGTGCAGCTTGTTCAGGGCACTCAGATACGCCTTGGCCGACGCGACCACGATGTCCGGATCGGCGCCCACGCCATTGACCACTCGGCCCCCATGCTGCAGGCGGACCGTGACCTCGCCCTGGCTCTCGGTGGAGCCCGTGGTGATGGCGTTCACCGAGTACAGCAGCAGTTCGGCACCGCTCTTGACGTGGGTTTCAATGGCTTTGAGGGATGCGTCCACCGGACCGTTGCCGTCGGCTTCGCCGACGAGCTCCTTGCCGTCGATGGTGAATACCACGCGGGCGTGTGGGCGCTCGCCGGTTTCGCTCTGCTGTGCCAGCGAAACGAGGCCGTATTGCTCCTTTTCGGGCGTCACGCTCTCGTCGCTCACCAGGGCCAGAATGTCCTCATCAAAAATCTCGGCCTTGCGGTCGGCCAGTTCCTTGAACTTGGCAAAGGCGGTGTTGATGTCGGTCTCCGACTCCATTTCGATGCCCAGCTCTTCAAGCCGCTGCTTGAAGGCATTGCGGCCACTGAGCTTGCCCAGCACGATCTTGTTGGCGCTCCAGCCCACGTCCTCGGCGCGCATGATTTCGTAGGTGTCGCGCGCTTTGAGCACGCCGTCCTGGTGGATGCCGCTGGCATGGGCAAAGGCGTTCGCGCCCACCACCGCCTTGTTGGGCTGCACCACGAAGCCGGTCGTCTGGCTGACCATGCGGCTGGCCGGCACGATCTGCGAGGTGTCGATGTTCACATCCAGGCCGAAATAGTCACGGCGCGTCTTCACAGCCATGACGATTTCTTCCAGCGAGCAGTTGCCGGCACGCTCGCCCAGGCCGTTGATGGTGCATTCGACCTGACGCGCCCCGCCGATCTTCACGCCGGCGAGCGAGTTGGCCACAGCCATGCCCAGGTCGTTGTGGCAGTGGACCGACCAGATGGCCTTATCGGAGTTAGGCACCTTCTCACGCAGCGTCTTGATGAAGTGGCCGTACAGCTCAGGAATGGCGTAGCCCACCGTGTCCGGGATGTTGATGGTGGTAGCACCTTCCTTGATCACGGCCTCCACCACGCGGGCCAGGAAATCGATCTCGGAGCGGTAGCCGTCTTCGGCGCTGAACTCGATGTCCTCGATCAGGTTGCGGGCAAAGCGCACCGACTGTTTGGCCTGTTCAAGCACCTGCTCGGGCGTCATGCGCAGCTTCTTTTCCATGTGCAGCGGCGACGTGGCGATGAAGGTGTGGATGCGAGCCCGGCTGGCGCCCTTGAGAGCTTCGGCGGAGCGGGAAATGTCGCGGTCATTGGCCCGCGAGAGCGAGCAGACCGTGGAGTCCTTGATGTGGTCGGCAATGGCCTTGACCGCCTCAAAGTCCCCATTGGAGCTGGCCGCAAAGCCGGCTTCGATCACGTCCACCTTCAGGCGTTCGAGCTGGCGCGCGATGCGCAGCTTCTCGTCCTTGGTCATGGAGGCGCCGGGGGACTGTTCGCCGTCGCGCAAGGTGGTGTCGAAAATGATCAGCTTGTCGGTCATGAGAGGCTCCTGTGATCTGAAAAAACAAACGGCCCGTTGCGGGTGCATACGGGCCGTTGGTGCAAAAGGAATGCGCGCTATTTCACCTGCCCGTTTTGGCAACGCCTAGTAGCAGGGAGATGTTCGCGAAATGCATGCCTTCAATGTAACACATTCTTCGCCAAGCGCCGATCACTTCAGTTATGCAGGCCACGCTCATCGGGTTCATCGGTGCTCGTGCTGATGACGCTGGTGGGCTTGCCTTTGGCCTTGCGCCAGCCATACACCGCATAGCCCGAAAGGCCATAGAGCACGAACAGGCCGAACAGCACGGTGGGCGGGTGGATGTTGATGATCGCGATGCCCAAGGCAATCAGGACGATGGCGGCAAACGGAACGCTCTTTTTCAGGCTCAG
>JAUVXK010000167.1 GCA_030603635.1 Burkholderiales bacterium
GGCGCCGAAGGAGCAACCGCCCCGGAAACTCTCAGGCCCCCAGGACCGGCGGGTGCATCACTGCACTCTGAAGAGCGGCTGACTTCGTCACCCAGCCCACCGCAGGAGCAAGTGCCCCTCACAGGGCCACGAATCTCTCAGGTTCCAAACAGAGGGGGCGCACATCCCACATGGGGCGGGTTGTGCCTTTCCCTTCCCGACGTGTTTGGAGCCTACACATGAAATCGATTGCCGTCATCGGCGGTGGCATCACGGGTGTCACCACCGCCTACGCGCTGGCCAAGCGCGGCCTGCAGGTCACGCTGTTCGAGCAGAACCGCTATGCCGCCATGGAGACCTCGTTTGCCAACGGCGGCCAGTTGTCGGCGTCGAATGCCGAGGTCTGGACGCACGGGTCCACCCTCCTCAAAGGCCTGAAGTGGATGCTGCGCAACGACGCCCCGCTGCTGGTCAACCCCAAGCCGAGCTGGCACAAGCTTTCGTGGTTTCTGGAGTTCATGGCCCATATCCCGCACTATGAACGCAACACCACCGCCACGGCCCGGCTGGCCATCGCCGCGCGCGAGCACTTCTTTGCCTGGGCGGACGCGGAAGGGCTGGATTTCGACATGGAAAAGCGCGGCATCCTGCACATCTACCGCGACAAGAGGGGGTTTGACCACGCCGCCCGCGTGAGCCAGTTGCTGGCTCTGGGAGGGCTGTCGCGCCGCGCCGTGACACCGGAGGAGATGCGCGCCATCGAACCCACGCTGGCCGGCACCTACTACGGCGGTTACTACACCGAAAGCGATTCGACCGGAGACATCCACAAGTTCACCGTGGGCCTGGCGGCGGCGGCCGAGCGGCACGGGGCCCGCATCCGCTATGGCCAGCAGGTGCTGCGGCTCGACAGCGACGGGCGAGTCGCCCGTGTCACCGTTCGCGACGAGGCGGGCGAGCAGACCCATGGCTTCGATGCCCTGGTGGTGTGTGCCGGGGTGGCCAGCCGGCCCCTGGCCGCGCAACTGGGCGATCGGGTCAACATCTACCCGGTCAAGGGCTATTCGATCACCGTTCACCTGCAAGACGAGGCCAGCCAGCAGGCCGCGCCCTGGGTCAGCCTGCTGGACGACGACACCAAGCTCGTGACCAGCCGGCTGGGCGTGGACCGTTTCCGCGTGGCGGGCACCGCCGAGTTCAACGGCATGAACAAGGACATCCGCTCCGACCGCATCCGGCCACTGATCGACTGGGTGAACCAGTGCTTCCCCGGCGTGAGCACGAGGCAGGCGACACCCTGGGCAGGGCTGCGCCCGATGATGCCCGACATGATGCCGCGGGTGGGCCGGGGCAAGAAGCCCAACGTGTTCTACAACACGGGCCACGGTCACCTGGGCTGGACGCTGAGTGCGGGCACGGCAGAACTGATTGCCAGCACCGTGCAGGCAGCCAGCCAACCCGTGACCACGGCGGTCTACGGCCGGGAGATGGTGCAAGCCTGAATCAACGCGGCAAATAGGCGGCGGCCAGGGCTTCGAAGGCGGACTGCCGGGGGTCAAGACCGGTTTCTTCCTGGAGCAGCCGGGCCACGGACGGTGCCATGTCGCGGGCACGGGCGGCATCGACGAACAGCACACGCCACCGCCGGGCCAGCACATCTTCCACCGTGCAGGCGTATTCGTGGCGGGCGGCAAACCGCACCATGGCCTCCGTCAAGCCATGGCCCAGGTCCCGATCCGCGCCGGGGCATGCCAGCACACCGGGCCATTCAGTGCCCCACAGGTGGGGGCCCGGCGGCTGGTGCAAGGCCACCGTGGGCGTGCCCGCTGCCGGTGCACCCACCAGGGCATGGCGCGCGGTCGCACCGCCCTCGCGGGCCGGCAGGAGGCCCTGGGCAAAACAGGTATCGAGCACCTCCTGCGCCATGGCTCGGTAGGTGGTCCACTTGCCGCCGGTGACGGTGACCATGCCGTTCTCGTCCGCCACGATGGTGTGCTCGCGCGACAACGCATGCGTGCTGCCCGATCCGCCTGTGTCTTGCGTTGCCACCAGCGGGCGCAACCCCACCCACAGGCTGCGGATGTCCTGCCGACGCACGGGGCGGCTCAGCACCTTGCTGGCCTCGGTCAGAATGAAATCCAGCTCCTCCTCGAAGGGCTGGGGCTCGCGCGGCACGTCCTGCCGGGGGGTGTCGGTGGTGCCGAGGATCAGCGCGCCCATCCAGGGCACCGCGAACAGCACGCGGCCATCTGAGGTCTTGGGGACCAGCAAGGCATGCCGGCCCGGCATGAAGGCTCGGTCCACCACCACATGCACCCCCTGGCTGGGCGACACCAGACGGGGAGGCGCGCCTTGCGGCCCTTCGCCACAGGCCTGTGCACGCAGCCGGTCCACCCAGACGCCGGTGGCATTCACCACCGCCCGGGCGCGCACCGTGGTGTGCCGGTCCTGCAAGGCGTCGCTCACCTGCAAGGCCAGGCGGGGATCCCCTGTGGCCTGTGGCACGCAGCGGGTCACACCCGTCACGGGGGCGTGGTTGAGCAACAAGGCGCCGGCTCGCTGCGCGGTTCGGGCCAGTGCCAGCGCAAGCCGCGCATCGTCGAACTGCCCGTCCCAGTACAACACACCCCCTTGCAATCCGGCGGCCTGCACCCCGGGCAGTGCGGCCAGGGTCTGCGCGGCCGTCAAGCGCTGCGTGGAGCCCAGTCGCGCCCGCCCCGCCAGCGCGTCGTAGAGATGGAGTCCGATGCCGTACAACGGGGTCTGCCACCAGCGGTAAGACGGTATGACGAACGGCACCGGCTGCGCCAGATGGGGCGCAATGTTGAGCACGGTGGCACGTTCGGCCAAGGCTTCACGCACCAAGGACAGCTGGCCCTGCGCGAGGTAGCGCACGCCTCCATGCAGCAGTTTGGTGGAGCGGGACGACGTGCCGCTGCCGAAGTCGTGCGACTCCAGCAGCACCACGGAAAAGCCCCTCAGCACGGCGTCCAGCGCCACTCCCAACCCGGTGGCGCCGCCGCCCACCACCGCCAGGTCGACCACGTCTGTCTCCACAAGCCGGGACCACAGGCTGGAGCGTTGCATCGTCGGTCCGTTCAGACCAGGTGGGGAAGACGCATGTGGTCGGTGATCAGGCCCTCCACGCCCAGGTGCCGGAGGCGCCGCGCTTCGGCCACGTCGTTGACGGTGTAGGACAGCACGCGCCAACCGTGTGGGCGGGCGATGCGCATCAGGGCCTCATCGATGAGCGGATGGTGGCACACCAGCGCCACGCACTGCAACTGCTGGGCCACGGCTTCCCAGCCTGACCAGAAACGGTCCAGCAGCAGCGCACGTGGCAACCCGGGTACCGCCTGTTGCGCGGCCTGCAAGGCGTGAGGCTGGAAGGACGACAGCAGGGGCGGCACCGGGGCCTGCGCCCACAGGGCTTGCACCGCCTGGGCCACGGCCGCCCCGGTGGGGGCCTCATGCCCGGGCACCGGCTTGATTTCGATGTTCAGCAAAGCGCCCTGCTCCAGGCACCAGGTGGCCAGCTCGTCAAACCGCAACAGGCGCTCGCCCGCGTAATCCGCTGAGTGCCAGCCCCCGGCATCCAGCAGCGCCAGCTCGGCCCACGGCAGGTGCTCAACCGGGCCGTGGCCGCTGGTGGTGCGCTCCAGGGTGGCGTCGTGCAACAGGTAGGGCACGCCGTCGGCGCTGAGCTTCACGTCGCATTCGAACATGCGAAACCCGGCCGCCCAGCCACGGCGGAAGGCGGCCAGGGTGTTTTCCGGGGCGTCCTTGCCGGCTCCCCGATGCCCGATCCACAACGGGTAGGGCCAATCTTCGGCAGCGGCTTTGCTCATGCCCGCCTCAGGCCCGTGGCCGCGTCGAAGGTGTGGATCAGGGCCTCGTTGGGCCGGATGCGGACCGTGTCGCCCATGGCAGGCGCATGGTCCTGCGCGGAGATGCGCATGGTGAGGTCTTCGCTGCCCAGCCGCAGGTGCAGCAGCCGCTCGGCGCCCAGCAGTTCGATGGAGTCGACCACGGCTTCCCAGCCCTGCTCGTCCCACAGCAGATGTTCGGGCCGGATGCCCAGCACCGTGCCTGCCTGCACCCTGGGCGCATGCCGCAACAGGTTCATGGGCGGCGCCCCCATGAAGCCGGCCACGAACAGGCTGGCCGGACGGCGGTACACCTCCTCCGGGGTGGCGAACTGCTCCATACGGCCGCCATTCATCACCATCATGCGTTGTGCCAGGGTCATGGCCTCGACCTGATCGTGCGT
>JAUVXK010000061.1 GCA_030603635.1 Burkholderiales bacterium
AGCTTGCGCTGCTCGTCGTCGGTGATCTGGAACAGGCTGATGAGGGTGTCGTTCTTGGGCGTGTAGAGCGGTGCGAACTCGCGGCCGCCAAGCGTCACCTTCTCGCCGGCCTCGTAGGCTTTCGCCTTGGCGTACAACGTCATCAGCTCCTTGGAGCGATACGACCAGGCCGGATCAAGCTCGCCGGCCAGCGCGGCCGCCTCGTGGTACATCTGCCCGCTGTGCGTGGCACCGGACAGCAGCAGGAAATTGAGACGCCAGAAAAGATGCTGCATCCGCTCGCCTTCCCTGACGCCGCCGCGCAGCTCGCCCAGCTTGCGCAAGTCCTCCAGGCGATCCCATGCGAGCTGCCGGCCGGAGAAGCCGCGCAGATTGTCGGCCTTGCCGCCTGGCAATAGCTTGAGCTGCCGGCGTTCGGCACGGTCGCGGCGTTGCTGCTCGATGTCCCAGCGGGCCACCGGCAGCAGCATTTCAGCCAGGTACTCGAAACCGTAGCGGACGGGCTGGCCGTCCTGGCCGTGCTCGACATGCACCACGCGGCACACGTCGCCGCTCTTGGTATTCACGGTGCTGACCAGGCGCAGCACGCGGCTTGCGTCCTTGGCCTGGGGGTCGGCGCCGAGGCCGGCCAGACGATCGACAAGATACCGCTGGCAGGCGTTCCAGCGCGGCAGCGCCTGGCGCGGCAAGGTGCCGTCCAGCAGCCACTTGGCTTGTATGCCGCGGCCGCTATAGACCAGCAGCGAGGGCGTGGGGATGCCTTCCTGGGCGCAGTGGTACAGCACGGTGGCCGCCAGTTGCTCCGGCGTTCTGCCGGTGGCCCACGGCTGCCGGTAGGTGTCCAGGTCGGCGAACAGCAGCCCGACACGCGCCAGATTCACCACGCGCCGGTTAGGGCGCATGAATTCGGCCTGCGTCAGCCAGGTGTCGCGGGTCTGATCGACCATGCCCAAGATCGTGGGCATGTCTGTGAGCCTGTATGAATCCTGCCGCTTGTCCTTCCCTACCGCGACCAGGAGCGAGAAAAAGCCCGTCCTGGCCGTGTCATGGTAGGTGCCGGCCTCGTCGGCCGGCTCGAACAAGGCAAGTTGTGCCTGTCCTGCCATAACCCCTTCCCGCACGGAATCCGCGCGTGACTCTTGCCATTGAAGGGGTCAGGCCGTAGAATGAGGTTTAGCTAAACAGTCGTGGGTGCGGTTGAACCCATAACCTCATTCATCGGCTGTCGTGTCTATCAGCTCGCCAAAGCTGGTAGGCCCGGAACCCCCGCCAAAGCCCCGTCGCCAAACGGGGCTTTTGCATTTTTACGGCTCGATGCCGGTGCCACCCAGCAGCTCGCCACCTTTGCGGGTCAGCGTCTTGGGCTTCCACCCGGCCACGTCCGCCTCGAAGCGGTAGATGCCGTGCTGGATCAGCAACGACGCCGCCGCGTCAATCGTGCGGAAGTAGCGGGGGCCGCCCCGATACTGCCCAAGGATGCGATTTTCTCCGCCGATCCGAAGCGCCAGAACCAGGCCCTTCTCTGCAACGGTAACAGTCGCACCCTGTACGCCGCCCACCAAAACGACCTCCTTAAATGCGGTCGGATTGATGACAGCCTTTGAATCAAACGTAATCATGCCCCACCTTCGCAGCAGTGTCCAGCATTAACGAAAAATGCAGGTGTCGGTTTTCGATTATGTAGCTGCTACCTAGCAGCAAACTAGCTGCTAGATTGTTCGTAATGGTCAAGGGCCTTTTCCAGTATCTCGACCAGCAGCACACCTTCACGCTGCGCCAGGGCGCGAATGCGGGCATCCCATTCCGGCGTCACCCGCGTGGCGAACTGCACCGTACGGTTCGTCTTGCGGGCGCTCCGGCCGTCGATCTTCTTGGCCGCCGGTGCTTGCGGTGGTGGGTTGGCGGCGGTCGGCCTGGCTACCGGCGCAACCTCCGGCGCGGTCAGGTTCGTGCTGGCCTCGTCCAGCGTCGGCGGTGCGCCCAGCTCGTCGCGCCGGCCTTTCAGTTTCTTGAGCTTGGATACGTCAGCCATTTGTCACCCGGTCGATGAGCGATTGAATGAGTGTGTCGGCCCGCTCGTTCAGGCCCGCAAAGCGGGTTTCCGTGATGCTGTGGCCGGTGTTTTGCGCCTGGCGGTAGGCTGGCCGGTCGCGCAAGCTCCCATCCAGGACGGTGTAGCCGGCCTGCTGCAAATAGACCCGCGCCGCGACCTCTTCCGCCGGCGTGCCGATGCGGTTGAGGGCGAACGCTAGGCGGTCGTTCGGGACACCGGCCTTCGTCAGCGCGTGGAACTCGCGCACGGCCGGAATGAGGTCATCCCTCGATGCGCCGGACGGCTGCACGATCAAATCGGCAGCGCGGGCTATGTCGAGCGTCGCCGAGCTGGTGCGGGCCGGCCCGTCGATGATGAGAAGGTCGTAACCCTTGGCCGCTTCCAGGGCCTGCGCAGCCGTGGCGAACGCCTCGACGGACACCACGGGTTCAATGCCCTGGGAAAGCCGCAGGCGGTGCCAATCGACAGCCGTTCCCTGCTGTGTATCCAGGTCTGCTACCTTCACGCGCAAGCCGCCGGCGGCCGCTTCGCGCGCAAGGGCACGCGCCAGGGTGGATTTCCCTACGCCGCCCTTCTGTGAGACGAATGCGACAATCGCCGCCATAATTTAGCCCCTATCTAGCTGCTAGGTAGCAGCGATTATAAGATAGAAGCTAGATACAAGATAGTAGCTAGATAGATTTTAGCCGCTAAAGTTTTCGCCGCCGCTCGCGCTTTTTAGGGCTTGGCAGCAATGATGGCTGTGGCAGTCTGGTTGCTATCCAGCCACGCGGCTGTAACCGCGCAGCGGTACGTCACCAGTGCCACTATCGTCTGGTAGTCATCTGCCAACGCTCGGGCAAAGATCGGTTCGTGGTGCGCGATGCGGTTCCGCAGCAGACGCACGCGCTCCAAATCGCCATAGATCGCGTGCCGCAGAGTGGCAACAGGCTTGGCCGGATCAAGGTTCGGCATGACGCGCCGCAGATTCTGATCCCAAATGCGGGTGTCGTAACGGCCCGTGAACATCTTCTGCCAGAAAACGAACTTCAGTTCCGGGATCACCTTGCCCGTGGTCTGCGCTGACCGTCTGGCGCTTTGCAGATCACGGCGCGGGCTGTAGCCTTGCATGGGATCGGGCAAGCTGCGCTCGAATGTTGCCGACCACGGCCAGCGCGGCCCATAGAGGGCTTCCAGCGCATCGGACACCGCGTTTCGGACGACGACCTCACACACATGCAGCGGGGCCAGGAACGCGCCCGACACCTCAGCGTTCCATGCGTAGAGCAACAGGGCCGCAGGGTCATCATCCGATTGCACCCCGGCTGCGACCTCGAAGGTTCCCATGCGAGCCGCTGACAACGCGGCCCGTACTGCATCAATGGTTGTTTTCTGGTTGTTGTTTGACATACCCGCCCGGAAACCTTATATTTGAGTCACTAGCCACGGGACTAGCGGGCGCAAGCCTCCCCCCGAGGACATACGATAGTACGAAAAACCCGCCAGCCTTGGCGGGTTTTTTCTTTTCTGGTCATCTAGAAGCTAGCTATATTTTAGCTGCTAAAACTTGCGCCGTCAGGCGGGCACGGCGGCTAGGACGTTTTCCCTTCTTTGGCCCGGTGCCTGGCGATAGCTTCTTCCACCGTTTCGCCAGGCTCCCAACCGTACAGGCTGCGGATGTTGGCCGTATCAATGAAAGCCGGAAGGTCGGCGCTCGGGCCTTCGTAGTCCAGGAAAGCCGGCTCGGGCAGCTCGGCCGCGCCCTGCTCCACGTCGGCAGCCGCGCCGGCGTCGGCCTCGGTCAATGCGTCCTCCACGAAAGCGCCATGCCTGGCCGCCTCGGCCCGGCTCATGTCACGGCTGGCCCAAATCCGTTTGACCTGGGCCACGCTGCACCCGGCCAGCTTGGCAGTCTCCGCGATGCTCTGGCCGATGCTGCGCAACGCGATCACCTGGGCGCGTAGCTTCGGATCGGCCCGCCTTCCCTTGTAGCGGCCGTCCCGCTTCGCCAGCTCGATGCCCTGGCGCTGCCGCTCGCGCCTGTCCTCGTAGTCGTCGCGGGCCATCTGTAGGGCCAGCTTCAAAAGCATGTCCTGGACGGATTCCAGGACGATCTTGGCGACGCCCTGGGCCTCGGCCGCCAGGTCGGATAGATCGACCACGCCAGGGACGGCCAGGCGCGCACCCTTGGCCCGGATCGAGGCCACCAGGCGCTCGGCCTCGGGCAAGGGTAGGCGGCTGATGCGGTCGATCTTCTCGGCAATGACCACCTCGCCCGGTTGCAGGTCGGCCACCATGCGCAGCAGCTCGGGCCGGTCAGCGCGTGCGCCGCTGGCTTTCTCGCGGTAGATGCCGGCGACGTAGTACCCGGCGGCCTTCGCGGCCGTGATGATCCCTTCCTGGCGTTCAAGGTCTTGCGCGTCGGTGCTGACGCGCAGATAGACCCGCGCCACCATCGGCGCGGCTGCTGGCTTCGTCCTGCTCATGCTGGCTCCTTTGGGCATACCTAAATGCGCCTATCGTAGTCCAGCAGGCTCATTTATAAAAGCGCAATGTGTCGTTTTCAGAAGACGGCTGCACTGAACGTCAGAAGCCGACTGCACTATAGCAGCGGAGGGGTTGGATCCATCAGGCAACGACGGGCTGCTGCCGGCCATCACTTCCCGAACCGTCAACGAGGAATTGGGCGCCGAAGTGTTCTTCAAGTGCGAAAACCTGCAGCGCATGGGCGCGTTCAAGTTCCGCGGCGCCTTCAACGCGCTGTCGAAGTTCACGCCCGAGCAGCGCAAGGCGGGCGTCATCGCCTTTTCCTCGGGCAACCATGCACAGGCCATCGCCCTCGCGGCCAGGCTGCTGGGCATTCCGGCCACCATCGTCATGCCGCACGATGCCCCCGCAGCCAAGGTGGCGGCGACCAAAGGCTACGGCGGCGACGTGGTGGTCTACGACCGCTACCAGGAAGACCGCGAGCAGATCGGCCGCGAGCTCGCCGAGAAGCATGGCCTGACCCTGATTCCGCCCTACGATCATCCTGACGTCCTGGCTGGCCAAGGCACCGCCGCCAAGGAGTTGTTCGAAGAAGTCGGGCCGCTCGATGCCTTCTTCGCCCCGCTGGGCGGCGGCGGCTTGCTGTCCGGGTGCGCGCTTGCCGCGCGGGCCCTGGCCCCGACCTGCAGCATCTATGGGGTCGAACCCGAAGCGGGCAACGACGGCCAGCAATCATTCCGCAGCGGGAACATCGTCCACATCGAAACGCCCAGGACCATCGCCGACGGCGCGCAAACCCAGCACCTCGGCCATATCACCTTCCCCCTCATTCGGCGCGACGTCACCGACATCCTCACCGCCAGCGACGCGGAACTGGTGGAGTGCATGGCATTCATGGCCTCCCGGATGAAGCTGGTGGTGGAGCCCACCGGTTGCCTGGGATTCGCCGCGGCGCGGCAGATGAAGTCCAGGCTGCGCGGCAAGCGCGTCGGCGTACTCGTGAGCGGCGGCAACGTGGACCTGGCGCGGTTCTGCAGCCTTGTGGCTTCCGCGTCATTCATCGCTTGCTGACGCTGCACCGCTGTCAGGTCACCGCCTTGCGCTGACTGAACTCCGGCGCCTGCCAGGCCCCCGACTGCATGATGTCCTTGAGGATCGCCACCGCGTCCCACGCATCGGCGAAGCGCAGGTACAGCACCGCGAAGCCGAACCGAAGGATGTCGGGTGCGCGGAAGTCGCCGATGACGCCGCGGGCGATCAGCGCCTGCATGATCGCGTAGCCCTGCGGGTGCGTCAGCGCAACCTGGCTGCCGCGCTCGGCCGCGTCGCGCGGGCTCGCCAGGCCGAAGCCGAAGCCGGCGAGTTCCTGCTCCACGAGGCGGATGAACAGGTCGGTCATCGCCACGCTCTTGCGCCGCAGCACCTCCATGTCGACGCCGTCGAAGGCATCCAGCGCGGCATCGAGCGCGATCAGGCTGAGCTGGGCAGGCGTGCCGACCAGCAGGCGGCCATGCCCCGGCCCGGAACGTAGTCGTCGCTGAAGTCGAACGGGCGCGCATGACCGAACCAGCCGGTCAGCGGCTGGTGCACGAGTTCCTGGTGGCGCCGCGCGATGAAGACGAAGCCCGGCGCGCCGGGGTCGCCATTGAGGTACTTGTAGCCGCAGCCCACGGCGAAATCGGCCTGGCAGGCGTTGAGGGCACAGGACATCGCGCCCGCCGTGTGGCACAGGTCCCAGACCACCAGCGCGCCGGCGGCATGGGCGCGGCGGGTGATCCCGGCCATGTCATACATGCGGCCGGTCTTGTAGTTGACGTGGGTCAGCGACACGATGGCGACACGCTCGTCGATGGCAGCGGCCACCGCCTCCGGTTCGAGGGCGACGAACTCGACATTCATCAGTTCGGCCGCGCCGCTGGCCACATAGGCATCGGTCGGGAAGTTGCCGCGCTCGCCCAGGATGCGCCGCCGGCCCGCGCGCATGCGCAGCGCGGCGGCCAGCACCTTGAACAGGTTGATCGAGGTCGAGTCGGCCACGATGACCTCGTCGGCGTGCGCGCCGATCAGCGGCGCGATGCGGCCGCCCACCCGTTGCGGGGCCGGATACCAGTCGGCTTCGTTCCACGAGCGGATCAGGCCCACGCCCCACTCGTGCTCCACCGCGCGGGCCACGCGCGCGAGCACCGACCTGGGCAACGCGCCCAGCGAGTTGCCGTCCAGATAGATCACGCCGGGCGGCAGGGTGAAGCGCTCGCGGCAGTGCGCGAGCGGGTCCTGAGCGTCGAGGCGGGCGGCGTGTTCGAGGGTCGGGGCGGGCGTCATCGTCGGCTCCAGGGGTGAGGCGTGGGCGGAGCGTTCATCGCAGGCCCAGCCTCAGACCCTAGTATCGTCCGGCTCGCGTTCTCCAAGGCCGCCGTTACTCGGCCCGCATAGCGCTCAGAGGTGGTGACGGCGATGGGCTTCATCTGTCCGCTCTTCACGTGCGGCATGAGCGAGAACATGGGATCGATCAAAGAAGGTCGCTCACCTTCACAGCTCGCAATTGCGCAATGCGCAAACATGGCTTGTGCAGACATAGGCGTCAAACCACACTTCGGTTCGTCGAGCGAAGGCTGGTGACCCCGCCTCTGCGGCGCAGACCAAGTGTGTTGCGGGCCAAGAGCTCGCGAGGCCCAAGGAACCTCACCGGCCGGACCAAATCGGCCAACCCAGCAACAAGACGGTCGGCTTTGGGCCGACAGAGGAGCAATGAGTGGACGAGCACAAGGTTCGATGGAAGCATGACTCGAATGTGAGGGTGCCCTTCGCGGTGTACTCCGATGAAAACACCGCAGCGCGCGAGCAGGAGCGAATCTTCCGAGGCGCCGTATGGAATTATCTTTGCCTGGACGTTGAGCTGCCTCGATCGGGCAGCTACCGAACAACCTTTGCGGGCGAGACACCGGTTGTTGTGACGCGAGACGCGGACGGGGAAATCTATGCGTTCGAGAACCGCTGCTCGCACCGCGGTGCGCTGATCGCGCTGGAGAAGTCCGGCACGGCGGACAGCTTTCAGTGCGTGTACCACGCGTGGAGCTATAACCGGCAGGGCGACCTCACTGGCATTGCGTTCGAAAAGGGAGTGAAGGGCAAAGGTGGCATGCCCGCGTCTTTCTGCAAGGACGAGCACAGCCCGCGCAAGCTGCGAGTGGCGGTCTTCTGCGGTCTCGTGTTTGGAAGTTTCAGCGAGGACGTTCCTTCCATCGAGGAATATCTCGGCGATGAGATCTGCCAGCGCATCGAGCGCGTGCTGAACAAGCCGGTGGAGGTGATCGGCCGCTTCACACAAGCGCTGCCGAACAACTGGAAGCTCTACGTGGAGAATGTCAGGGACAGCTATCACGCCAGCCTTCTGCACACCTTCTTTACCACCTTCGAGCTCAATCGGCTGTCTCAAAAAGGCGGTGTGATCGTCGATGGTGGTGGAGGAAACCACGTGAGCTTCTCGATGGTCGAGGAATCCTCCGCGGACGCCTCCTACAAGGAGCAGGGTCTTCGTTCGGACAACAGCAAGTTCCGCCTGAGGGATACGACCGTACTGGAGCTGTTCCCGGAGATCAAGGATGGGATCACTGTGCAAATACTCTCGGTGTTCCCGGGCTTTGTGCTGCAACAGCATCTGAACTGCCTTGCCGTACGCCAAGTGCTGCCGAAAGGCACCGACCACTCGGAGCTGAACTGGACCTATCTGGGCTATATCGATGACACGCCCGAACTGCGCACCGTGCGACTGAAGCAATTGAATCTTGTAGGGCCTGCGGGTTTTATCTCAATGGAAGACGGGTGTGTGGGCGGCTTCGTGCAGCGCGGTATTGCAGGTGCGGCGGACTTGGATGCTGTCGTTGAAATGGGAGGAGACGCGACAACGTCTAGCGAGGGACGGGCCACGGAAGCCGCTATTCGAGGTTTTTGGAAGGTCTACCGGCAACACATGGGTCAGGAGGGGGTTAAATGATGATTGATCTGCTGCAAATAGCCGCCTTCAACGCCACATACGCGCAGACCATCGATAGCGATGCGCTGGAACAGTGGCCGACATTCTTCACGGCTGACTGTCGATATCGAGTGACCAACATCGAAAACGAAGCGGCTGGACTTCCGGCCGGACTGATCTGGGTCGATTCACGTGACATGCTGTACGACCGTATCACCGCGATGCGAGAGGCGAACGTGTACGAGCAGCAGCGCTATCGCCACCTCGTCGGACTGCCGATCGTCAAATCCGCCGATCGGGCTAACGCTGTCGCGGAGACACCGTTTCTAGTGGTCCGGACGATGCATACTGGCGAGACCACCGTCTTTGCGACCGGAACGTATCGAGACCGGTTCGTGGTGGAGGACTCAAAGCTGTTGCTGGCTGAGCGGGTCGTTGCGTGCGACAGTTCAGTGACTGACACTTTACTGGTCATCCCGTTCTAGAGAGAAGAGCCAGGCTGAAACGTCATGGACGTTTCAGCCCCATTGTCGGCAACGCGCCTGCCTGCGGAGCGGCCCCGTGGTGGACCCGTGTCACCGCTGTCAATGTAGGCGCTCAGATACCGCGCGAAGGCTTGCCAAAAAGTGATCAAAGTTTCGGCCGAGGGACAGTTCAGTCCCTCCCTTGAAAAGAATGCACCCGACTCACCTCACCGTGAAGCGCCGCGGTTAGATCACGATTCACTAAACGGGTGGACAGACGAGCGCTTGCTGGGCTTCACTCCGATGGACGAAGTGCATCGCGAGTTCTTTCATGTGACAGCGGCTCTGCTAAGTTGCAGCCAGGAATCAGCACTGGAGGCGATCGCTTGCTTCGAAGACCATGCGCGAAGGCACTTCGACCAAGAAGACCAATGGATGGTGGAAACGGATTTTCCCGCGCGCGACTGCCATATCCATGAGCATGCCTCTGTCCTGGCTTCGACGATTGACGTGCGTCGTGCCATCGCTGAGGGGCAAGGAGGCGCTGCACTGGCCGCTGACTTCGCACAGCACCTGCTCGCGTGGTTTCCGGGCCATGCCGATTACCTCGACTCGGCGCTAGCGGCGTGGATGTGCAAACGACGCTGGGGTGGTCGGCCAGTCGTGCTCCGCCGACGGAACCGCTGAACGACGGCTTGGTCGCAATCAAGAGCGGTTCGGGTCGTTGCTACTGCAGGGCGGTGGCGTGCGCCCGTCGCTGAAGTGCAGTACCGAGCCGGCGGGCGGCTATTCCCAGGCCAGGTGTTGCCGCGGTCCGGCAAACGTAGAGAGCTACGCTGCGGCCGGGCCCGGCACGAACACGTCGCTGAAGAAGTGGTGAGGATCCAGTCCTCTCTCTTCAACACAGACCTTTCGTACGGCAGTCACCATGGCCGGCGAGCCGCAGCAGTAGACCTCATGGCCCTTTAGGACCGGGAAGTTCTGGCGCACCGCATCGTCTGGGCGGCCGTTGAATCCGATCAGGTCGCGGGCATCATCTGCGTCCTGCAGCGCAGGAATGAACCGAAAGTCAGGCATTAGCTTTTTCCAGCGCTCCACCGCCGCTGGCAAGTAGATGCCTTTGCGGCTGCGGCCACCCCACACGAGCGTTACCGGTCGCTTGACTCCCTTCTTGACCATGTCATCGAGCAGGGACTTCACCGGCGCGAAGCCGGTGCCGCCCACGACGCAGAGCATGGGACCGATAGACTCTTCCTTCAGTTCAAAGTTGCCGTAAGGCAGCTCGACCTGCAGGGTGTCGCCTGCCTTCAGCTGCGGCACGATCTGGGTGAACTGGCCGCCCGGCACGTGGCGAATGTGCAGGTGCAGCGTATCGTTCTCGTGCGGCGCGTTGGCCATGGAATAGCTGCGGCGGCTGCCATCCGGCAGCGCCACCTGTAGATACTGCCCCGCGTTGAACTTGGCGCGCTGGCCAGCAGGAAGGCGCAGTTGCAGCAGGCTGACGTCATCGGCCGCCAACGTGTTGCGGAACACCTTGGCGATGTAGGTCTTGCGCGCCTTCGGGTCGATCCGATGCCAAGCCTCCGGGGCGATCTCGACGTCTGACTGAGGCAGGCACTGGCAATACAGGTGTTGCCCCGTGGGTTTGGCCTCGCTGGACGGGCTCTGTACTTCACCCGACGTGACGGGGCCGGCGCAATTACCGCATACGCCCTTGCGGCAAGAATAGGGCATCTCGATGCCGGCTTGCAGTGCTGCGTCGAGGATGTTCTGGCCGGCGGCGCAGGCGAAATGCACGTCTGTTCCGGCAATGCGTATGTCAAAAGCCATGATGGAAAATTCTCAGGAAGAAAGGCCCGCAACCAATCGCAGGCTGCGCAGCAGCGCGTTCGGCCGAGCGGTGCCCGAGCCGGCGATATCCATGGCACTGCCGTGGCCGGTGCTGGCCAGCAGCACATCGGCACCGATGGAGATGGCGCTGGCCATCTGGGGCGCCAGGAGCTTGACGGGGATGTGGCCCTGGTCGTGCAACATGGCCACGTAGAGGTCGTGCTTGCGGTCGGCGAGCAATACGTCCGCCCCTGCCGGGCCCGTGATGTCGTAGCCCTCGGCGCGCAGGCATTCGGCGGCCGGCAGGGTGCGAGCCGCATCTTCCGGCCCGAACAGCGTTCCTTCGGAGGCGTGCGGATTGATACCGAACAGCGCGATCTTCGGCTTGTCGATACCGATCAGGCCACAAGCTCGCGCGCCCGATTTAGTAGCCGCGATCACCAACTCCGGGGTGATACGCGCAAGCGCCGTGGCCACACTCTCGTGCAGCGTGGCGTGCACGATGCGGAGGCCGCCGCCCACGAGCAGCAGGAAGACGCTGCTCTCGGGCTGCCCGCACACGCGTGCCACCAGGGATGGGTAACCGCTGAACGGGATCCCTGCCTGGGCGATGGCGGTCTCGTGGTGCGGGCCGGCCACGACCGCGTCGAACTCGCTGGAGCGTGCGGCCTGGATCGCCGCCGTGGCTGCAGCCACGGTGCTGGCGCCTGCCTGGGCATTCACCTCGCCCCAGCGCAAGGCCGAGCCGGACAGCTCGCCGCAGGAGCGCACGTCCAGCGTGGGCACCAGCGCCTGCAGGCCGGTGCTCGCCGCCGCACGCTCCAGCGCGGCGGGCGCGCCAAAGACCGTGACCTTGATCTGTGGCTCGCTGGCCAGCTCGGCCAGCGCCTTCAGGACAATCTCCGGCCCGATGCCGTTGGGGTCGCCCAGCGATAGCGCGATGCGGCGCATGGTGTCCCTTACAACGGCAGCACCAGCAGCGTGTCGGTCACGGTGCTGTCGCAGACGGCCACGCGCTCGGCCAGCAGCAGCTTGCCGGCGACCTTGACGAAGCGGTCGCGGTATTCGCCGCTGGCGAACAGCATGGTCTCGCCGGTGTACATGATGCGCGCCACCATGAACGGCGTACGGGCCACGGCCGCCTTGTCGTCGGACGACTCAACCAGCGGCATGCCGAGCAGGTGGCGATAGCGGTGGCGCTCGTAGATGTTCGCCTCGCGCAAGGCCGCGATGCGGTCTTCCAGCATGGCGCGCGAGTCGGCGTAGACGACGCCCGCGGGCAGGCCCTCGCGCTCGTTGGCGACGTTGGTGATGCGGTAGCGGCAGTCCTCCGTGAAGAAGGCCGGCCAGGACTCCAGCGCGTCGCTGTCGATCGCCTGGCCGTAGGCCGCGTTGAACGCACAGAGTTGCAGCAGGTCGATCATGTTCAGGCTCCCATGTGCATGCGGTAGGCCTTCCAGAAGCCGCGCACCGAGTTCTCGACGGCGCGGCCATCGGCGGAGCCGGTATCTTCGCCGCCCATCTCGATGACCGCCTCCAGGTCCTGCGCGCCGGCGATGCCGCGCTGCACGAAGCCGCCCACCGCGCCGTCTTCCATGCTGATGAAGCCGGCCGGGCCGACCAGGTTCAGCTGCTTCAGGCGCACGGTGCGCTGTACGGGCGTGTCGCCCACGTAGCCCAGGTAGGTCCAATTCAGCTCCGAGCGGCCTTCGCCCTTGGGCAGCACTTGACGCACGGCCAGGCAGTTCTGGATCTGCTGCAGCACGAAGCCGGGGAACACCGAGAGGATCTGCAGCGTGATGCCGTCGTCGAACTCCGGGAAGCCTTCCAGCACCGTGGTGTCCTTCAGGCGGTACTTGTCGTTGTCGGAACGCAGGCCCTGCTCCTGGTAGGAGGCGTCGGCCGCAGCCTTGTCGATCATCGAGTAGCTCACGTGGTTGCCGCCGCTCTCGTCGACGATCACGCCACCCTTTTGCGACAGGCGGTTCAGCTCGAAGGTGGTGAAGAACAGGTGCAGCAGGCTCGCGTGGTAGCTGTCCTTGACGTTCTCCACGTACAGCTTCCAGTTGTTCGGCAGCGCCTGCGTGAAGCGGCCGATGACCTCCACCGGCTTGTGCAGCACGCGCTCGATGCGCTGGCAGATCTCGTCGCCGAGGTACTCCTCGATGGAGAGCACGTCGTCGCTGAAGCTGCCGAACACCAGGCCGCAGTAGACGCCGATGCGCAGCTTGCGCGGGCCATGCTCCTCCTTGCAGAAGGAGGCCGGCATGCCGCCCTGACCCTTCACGCCCTTCTCGAAGGCCACGCCGGTCAGGTCACCCTGCAGGTTGTAGCTCCAGGCGTGGTAGACGCACTGGAAGCTGTCCGCGCGGCCGGACTTCTCCAACGCGATCAGGGCGCCGCGGTGCGCACAGCGGTTCTCGAAGGCGTAGATCTCGCCGTCGGCGTCCTTCACCACCACCACCGGCGTCTCGCCGACGAAGGTGGTGCGGTAGCTGCCCGCTTCCGGCAGCTCGGCCTCCAGGCACAGGTAGTTCCAGGTGGCGCCGCGGAAGATGCACTCCTGCTCCTGCTGCGCCGTGGGTGCGTCGCTATAGACTTCGTAAGGCACCCGGGTGAAGCCGGGGCCGCGCCATTGGATTGCTTGCTCTTTCATCTCATTCCACCGTTACGTTCGCGGTCTTGATGACCTTGCCCCACTTCTCCGACTCTTCGCGGATGAACTGGGCGCTCTTCTCCGGACTCCAGCCGCCGGGCGTGGCGCCCTGCTCGGCGAACTTCTGCTTCACGTCCGGCGCCTGCAGCGCTCCCGCGAAGGCCTTGTGCGCGTGGGCGACCGTCTCCTTGGACGTGCCGGCCGGCGCCACCATGCTGAAGAAGGTGACCGCCACCATGCCGGGGACCTTGGACTCCACGAAGGTCGGCACCTGCGGCAGCAGCGGCGAGCGCTTCTGGTCGGCCACGGCCAGGATGCGTGTCTTGCCGCTGTTGTGGAAGGTGGCCGAAGACGCGATGTTGTCGAAGAACAGGTCGACCTGGCCGCCGACCAGGTCCACCAGCGCCGGGGACGTTCCCTTGTACGGCACGTGGATCATTTCGGTGCCGGTGAGCTGCATGAACATGGCGGCGGTGAGGTGCGAGGTGGAGCCGTTGCCCTGCGAGGCATAGGTCACCTTGCCCGGGTTGGCCTTCAGGTAGGCGATGAGCTCCTGCAGGTTGCTCGCCGGGAAGCCCTTGCGCACGTTCAGCACGTTGGGCACCGTGGCCACGATGGTGATCGGCACCCACTTCGTCGGATCGAAGCTGAGCGACTTGTACAGGTGGTGGTTGATCGCGATCGGGCCTGGGGGCGAGACCAGGAAGGTCGAGCCGTCCGGGTCGGAGCGCGCGACCAGCTCGGCGCCGATGTTGCCGCCGGCGCCGGAGCGGTTGTCCACGATCACGCCGGCCGGGTAGGCGGCGCGGACCTTGTCCGCCAGTAGCCGGGGCAGGATGTCGGCCGTGCCGCCGGCCGGGAAGGGAACGATCAGCCTCAGCGTGCGCGCGGGCTGGGCAAAGGCGGGCAGGCCGCGGGTTGTGGCGGCAGCGGCCGTCAGCGCGAGCACGGCACGCCGTGTGATGGTGGGTTGCATGGGATGTCTCCTGCTGGGGATGCCGCAAGTGTGATTCGCCAAGGGCCCGCAAACCAGTCAAAATTGCGCAATGCGCAAAGACTCGAACCCGCCCTTGCGCCGGGACAAGGACTTCGTCACCGCCTTGCAGAAGGGGCTGGACGTGCTCACCTGCTTCGGCCGGCGTGCCGCCAAGCTGACCCTGTCAGAAGTGGCGCGCCTGACCGGCAGCTCGCCCGCCTCCGCGCGGCGATCGCTGCACACGCTGCTGGCACTAGATTACCTCGAAAGCGACGGCAAGCGCTTCTGGGTGGCGCCTCGGGCGCTGCTGGTGGCCCATGCCTATCTCACATCCCGGCCCATTCCGCAGCTGGCACAGCCTCTGCTGAATGCGCTATCGGAGCGCACGCGCGAGTCGGCCTCGCTGGGCAAGCTGCTGGACGACGACGTGATCATCATCGCCCGCTCGACGGCGCGGCGCAGCCTGTCGACCGGCCTGGGCATCGGTTCGCGCCTGCCAGCCTATTGCTCGGCGCTCGGACGCGTTGCGCTGGCGAGCCTGCCGCCGGCCGAGGCGGCGCGGCGGGTGAAGGCGATGCAACGGGTCCCCTTGACGCCGAAAAGCATCTACGAGACCGATGCAGTTCTGGCGGCCGTGGAACGCTGCCGGCAAGAGGGTTGGAGCGGAAACGACGAGGAGTTGGAACTGGGCGTGCGCTCGATGGCCGTCCCTGTCCATGACCGCAACGGTACATTCGTCGGCGGACTCAGCATTTCAGTGCGAGCCGAACGCATGTCCATGAGCGAGTTTCGGGACACGCTGTTGCCGGTGCTGCAGAAGGCGCGCGATCGTCTCGGCGAGCAGCTCTACGAATAAGCTAAGCTAACACAACCAGTCATCTTCGAAATGGGCGTAATGGCCCTGGAGGACAAGGAGTAGCGTTTCGCACACGCGCGTCGCGCCGTGCGATCGGGCCATGCAGTGATGCTCTATCGGCGGGCGGCCACATTCGGTGACTGCTGTGGCCAGAAGTACGTTGGGGTGGCCTTCTGCGACGGCATTGGCGTGATGAGTGAGCAGATGCAAAGCGCTGGCGTGGATGATTGCCAGTGAAGATGGCTCTACCACGTGGTCACCATGCGCCGGCGGCGAGCAATGTCTGCAGCGCCTTGAAACCGGTCATTTGCGCGAAGTTCCCTTCGGCCTGTGAAGGACAGGAATGGGCCAGAGACCGTGAGCCCAGGCGGTCAATGGGAAGGGCTGCACCCGCTAGCACAACCGACGGTGGCACATCGGACCTGGGCGTCAGCATCGGGTCGACACCGGTAATCGGATCGTTGCCGCACTGAACAGCGCCCCGTTCCAGGTCGCCTCCATTTATGCGGCTGAACCGAGGGAGAGCAGCTTTACGCCGTCTGGCCGCAGTTCGCCCTTGGGCGACACGTGCCGGTAGAGCGTCTGCCGGGTAATCCCGAGTTCTTCGCAGAGATCGCCCACCTTGGTTTCCGGTTGCCCCATGCTGGCCATCGCCAGGCGTAGCTTGGCGGCGGTCATCTTGAAGGGGCGCC
>JAUVXK010000074.1 GCA_030603635.1 Burkholderiales bacterium
CTGGTCAGGGGGGTGCGCACGCGGCTGGTGGGTCGTGTCAGCATGGACATGCTCGCCGTCGATCTGGGGCCGGTGGAAGCCGCCGACGGCCCTTGTCGGCCGGGCGACGAGGTGGTGCTGTGGGGCCGCAGCGCCCACGGCACTGTGTTGCCTGTCGATGAGGTGGCCCACGCAGCGGGGACGATCAGCTATGAACTGCTGTGCGCTGTGGCACAGCGGGTGCCATTCCAGATCGGACCGGACTGACGGAAAATCCACCCCTCTTGTACTCCAGGGGGTATATGGCTATACTTGCGGGCATGGAGAGTTTCCCTATGCCCGCACACCGCATTCCTTCGCCCACTCCGCTGGTCTGGACGCTGCCGACCAGCCGCCGCACGGTTGGCCGTCAGCTCATGGCCGCCCTGGTTGCCGGCCTCTCGGGTCTGGTCCTGCCCAGTGCCTGGGCCCAGGCACCGCAGGTCCCCGTGGCCGAGGTGGCCCTGCGTCCGGTGGGCGAAGGGCTGACGCTCGACGGCACCCTGCAGGCGGTAAAGCAGAGCACCCTGTCGGCCCAGGCCAGCGGGCGCATCGTCGAGATGAACGCCAAAGCCGGCGACCGGGTGCGCGCCGGCCAGGTGCTGGCCGTGATCGACGACCGGCTGGCCCAGGCCGGCGTGGCCCAGGCACGTGCGGGGGTGGCCCAGGCGGAAGCCGGCATCGCCCAGGCCGAGGTGGAGCTGCGCGACGCCCAGGCCCACCTGCAGCGCACCCGCGACCTGCGGGCGCAGAACTTCGTGGCCCAGGCGGCGCTGGACATGGCCGAAGCCCGCTTCCGCGCGGCCGAGGCGGGCGTGGCTCAGGCGCGTGCCGGTGCCACCCAGGCACGGGCCGGTGAATCCCAGTCGACGCTGGCCCAGGGGTTCACCCGCCTGACGGCGCCGTACGACGGCTTCGTGCTGGCCACCCATGCCGAAACGGGCGACCTGGCCGCACCCGGCGTGCCGGTGCTGACGGTGTATGCACCGCAGCCCCTGCGCGCGGTGGCCCACGTACCGGCTTCGCGGGCCGCGATCGCCCAGGGCGCGCAGCGCGTGGAAATCGAGCTCAACGGGCCACAAGGCACCCTGTGGGTGGCCCCGGTGCGGCAGACCCGCCTCCCCGCAGCCGACCCGGTGTCGCAGACGGTCGAGTGGCGGCTGGACCTCGCTCCCGAGCATGCGACGCTCGCCGTGCCCGGCCAGCAGGCTCGCGTCCGCTTCGTGGCGGGCGACACCATGCGGCTGGTGGTGCCATCGGGCGCGGTGTTGCGCCGCGGCGAGCTGACCGCGCTCTATGTGGCCAGCCCCGCCGGCTTCGTGCTGCGGGCGGTGCGGCTGGGCCCGGACCATGGCGAAGCAGGCGTCGAGGTGCTGGCTGGCGTGAAAGCAGGCGACCGCGTGGCGCTGGACCCGGTGCGTGCAGGCCTGGCCGGCGCGCGGGCGGCACAGTGAGGACCGCGGCATGACGACGCCTGTTCCGAACACCCCCGAGACACTGGGCTTTTCCGGCTCGGTGGCGCGCGCCTTCCAGGCCAACGCCATCACGCCCCTGCTGGCGCTGGTGGCCCTGCTGCTGGGCCTGTTCGCCGTGCTGGTCACGCCGCGCGAGGAAGAGCCCCAGATCAACGTGACGATGGCCAACGTCATCATCCCCTTCCCTGGTGCCTCCAGCGCCGACGTGGCCAAGATGGTGGCGCAACCGGCCGAGCAGGTGCTCTCGCAGATTCATGGCATCGAGCACACCTATTCCGTGTCGCGCCCCGGCGTGGCGGTGCTGACGGTGCAGTTCGAGGTGGGCGTCCCGCGCACCGAAGCGCTGGTGCGCCTGTACGACGTGCTCAACGCCAACCAGGACTGGCTGCCGCCGGGCCTGGGCGTGCTGCCCCCGATCGTGAAGCCCAAGGGCATTGACGATGTGCCGGTGCTCGCCGCCACGCTGTGGTCCACCGACGCGGCCAGCGCCTACGACCTGGAACGCGTGGCCTATGCGGTGGAGACCGAACTGAAGCGCGTGAAAGGCACGCGTGAGGTGGAAACCATCGGCGGCCCCGGACGGGCGGTGCACGTCTGGCTGGACCCGGCGCGCCTGCGTGAACGCGGTGTGCCGGTGCAGGCGCTGGCACAGGCGATTGCGAGCGCCAACCAGGCCATGCCGTCGGGCACGGTGATCAACACGCTGGACCCGAGCGCCGACATGCTCACCGTGGAAACGGGCGAGTTCCTGCGCTCGGCCGACGACGTGGGCGACATCGTGGTGGGCGTGAACCAGGGCCGCCCGGTGTACCTGCGCGAAGTGGCGCGGGTAGAAGCCGGCGCGCAACTGCCCCAGCGCTACGTGTGGTTCACCCCAGGCCCGGCAGCCCATGCCGTGGACGGCGCACAGCCCGGCCAAGCCTACCCCGCCGTGACCGTGACCGTGACCAAGAAGCCCGGCGAAAACGCCGTGGACGTTGCCGCCGCCGCCCGCGCCCGGCTGGACGAACTGCGCAACACCGTCATCCCCGACGACGTGCAGGTCACCATCACCCGCGACTACGGCCAGACCGCCGCCGACAAGGCCAACACCCTGATCAAGAAGCTGGCGTTTGCCACGGGCTCGGTGATCCTGCTGGTGGGCCTGGCCCTGGGCCGGCGGGAGGCCGTGATCGTGGGGGCGGCGGTGATCCTCACACTGACCGCCACCCTGTTTGCCTCGTGGGCCTGGGGCTTTACGCTCAACCGGGTGTCGCTGTTCGCGCTCATCTTCTCCATCGGCATTCTGGTGGACGACGCCATCGTGGTGGTGGAGAACATCCATCGGCATCGCCAGCTCACCCCGGACGAACCGCTGGCCGTGATCATCCCGCGCGCGGTGGACGAGGTGGGCGGCCCCACCATTCTGGCCACCTTCACCGTGATCGCGGCGCTGCTGCCCATGGCTTTTGTGAGCGGCCTGATGGGTCCGTACATGAGCCCGATCCCGATCAACGCCAGCATGGGCATGGCCATTTCGCTGGCCATTGCCTTCACCGTGACCCCCTGGCTGGCGCTCAAACTGACGAAAACGGGCGAGCACGCCCACCACGGCCCCAGCAAGCTGACGAACGCGCTGCAGCACACCTTCACCCGCGTGCTCACGCCGTTTCTGGAAAGCGCCCGCAAGCGCTGGCTGATGCTGGGCGGCATTCTGGCGGCGCTGTTCCTGTCGGTGGGCCTGACGGTGGTCCAGGCCGTGGTGCTGAAGATGCTGCCGTTCGACAACAAGAGCGAATTCCAGGTGGTGCTGGAAATGCCCGCCGGGAGCTCCCTCGAAAGCACGGCCGCTGCCCTGCAGGACATGACGGCCTACCTGGCCCAGCAGCCCGAGGTGACGAACATCCAGGGCTATGCCGGAACGGCCAGCCCCATCACCTTCAACGGCCTGGTGCGGCAGTACTACCTGCGCGCCGATGCCGAGCAGGGCGACCTGCAGGTGAACCTGGTGGGCGCTGGCGACCGCAAGGAAAAGAGCCACGCCATCGCGCAGCGCCTGCGCCCAGGGCTGGAAGACATCGTCGCCGCCCACGGGGGCCGCATCAAGGTGGTGGAAGTGCCGCCCGGCCCACCGGTTCTGGCCCCCATCGTGGCCGAGATTTACGGCCCCGACGAAGCCGGCCGCGCCGAACTGGCGCGCCGCGTGGCCCAGGCCTTCGCCGACACGCCCGACATCGTGGGCATCGACACCTCGCTGAAAGAGGAAGCCCCCCGCGTGTTCCTGCGCATCCAGCGTGCCCGTGCCGAGTCGCTGGGCATCCCGGCCCAAGTGGTGGCGCAGACCGTTTACACCGCCCTGTCCGGCACCGATGCGGCCTGGCTGCACGACGGCCACGCCAAGTTCCCGGTACCGGTGCGCCTGCAACTGCCCCGCGAAGCGCAAGTGGGGCTGGATCAGGTGCTGGCGCTGCCCTTGCAGGCGGCGAACGGGCGCATGGTGCCGCTGTCGGAACTGGTGCGGGTGGAACGGGGCGTGATCGACCAGCCGCAATTCACCAAGAACCTGCTGCCGGTGACTTACGTGTTGGGCGACATGGCCGGCCAACTGGACTCACCGCTGTACGGCCTGTTCGGCATCCGCAGCCGACTCGACACCGCCGCGCTGGAGAACACCGGCGCCCTGGGTGAATACTGGATCAGCCAGCCCAGCGACCCCTACCGCCAGTACGCCCTCAAATGGGACGGCGAGTGGCAGATCACCTACGAGACCTTCCGCGACATGGGCGCCGCCTATGGCGTGGGCCTGATCCTGATCTACCTGCTGGTGGTGGCGCAGTTCCGCAGCTACCTCACGCCGCTGGTCATCATGGCGCCGATTCCGCTGACCATCATCGGCGTGATGCCTGGCCATGCCCTCCTTGGTGCGCAGTTCACCGCCACCAGCATGATCGGCATGATCGCGCTGGCCGGCATCATCGTGCGCAACTCCATCCTGCTGGTGGACTTCATCGAACTGGAAACCGCCAAGGGGCTGCCCTTTGCCGACGCGGTGGTGCAGTCCGCTGCCGTGCGGGCGCAGCCGATCGCCCTGACCGGCATTGCCGCCATGATGGGCGCCTTCTTCATCCTCGACGACCCGATCTTCAACGGGTTGGCGATCTCGCTGATCTTTGGCATTGCCGTCTCCACCCTGCTGACGCTGGTGGTGATTCCGGTGCTCTATTACGCCGTGTACCGCAAGCGGTATTCGATGGCCGACGTGCCCGTCTGAACGGCCCCGGCTTTGATCTTTTTTTGTGTGTGTTCCTTCAAGGAGTGTGAAAATGACCGTTGAGCGTTACATCCGTGTGTTTGCTGGCCTGTTCATCATGATTTCCCTCGCGCTGGGCGTGGAGGTGAGCCCGCTGTTCGTGAGCCCCTGGTTCCTGGCGTTCACGGCCTTTGTGGGCCTGAACCTGTTCCAGTTCGGCTTCACCAACTTCTGCCCGCTGGCCATCATCCTGAAAAAACTGGGCGTGCCCGAAAGCAAGCTCGCCTGCAGCAACTGACCCACTCTTATGCCCACATCGCCCACCCCGCTGAAATTCCTGATGCCCGGCTGGTTCTCGCTGGTCATGGGCCTGAGCGGGCTGGCACTGGCGTGGCACGCCGCCACCCCCTTGTTGGGCGACATGGCCAGTGGCGTGGCCCTGGTGGTGGGCGCCCTGGCGGCGGCGGTGTTCGGGGTGTTGGCGGTGGCGTCTCTGTTGCGCTGGCAACGGCATGCCCCCGCCCTGGCCGAGGACCTGAAACACCCGGTGCGCCACGCCTTCGTGGCCACCGTCCCGGTGTCGCTGCTGCTGCTCGCCACGCTGGGCCACACCCTCGGCCTGGCAGGCGGGGGGGTGCAGGCCCTGTGGTGGGCGGGCAGCCTGCTCCAATGGTGGGCCACGCTGTGGGTGCTCGGCCGATGGCTGACCCCGGTGTCCGCCGAAGGCCTGCCGGCCGGCAACCACAGTCTGTGGCCGCACATCACGCCGGTGCTGTTCATCCCCGTCGTGGGCAACGTGGTCGCCCCACTGGCCGGTGTGGGGCTCGGGCATGGGATCTGGGCCGCGGCCCAGTTCGGTGTCGGGCTGATGTTATGGCCGGTGGTGCTCACCCTGGTGCTGGCGCGGCGCATCGCCCACGGCCCGCTGCCGGATCGGCTGCTGCCCACCTGGGCCATCACCCTGGCTCCGCCGGCGGTGGTGGGCATTGCCCTGCTGCGCTGGGAAGCCCCGGTGCCGTGGGTGGCCGCGCTTTGGGGCCTGGCGCTGTTCGCCCTGCTGTGGGTGGGCGCCCAGGGCCGGCGCATGGTGGGGCAACCGTTCGGCATCGCCTTCTGGGCGCTGTCCTTCCCGCTGGCTGCCTTCACCACGCTCACGCTGCAGTTCGGCACCGCCACCGGACAGGGCGGATTTCAGACGCTGGGCACGGTGTTGCTTGCCGTGACCTCGCTGGTGGTGGTCGGCCTGTGCCTGGCCACCTGGCGCGGACTGCGCAACGGCAGCTTGCTGGCGCCCGAACCCGTGGCCACCCTCATGCCGGCATCGTCGTGATCACTCGGCCGGCCCCGGCATGCAGTCCCTGAAGCCATAGCGTTCACAGAATGGGTGACTCCATACCGGCAACCACGCCGGTATGCGCTGGAACTGGCGCGCCGCCTCGGCCAGCACACCGTCGCGGTAGGCCTCGTAGCGCAGGCCTTCTCCGTCGAGCCAGTAATACGTCACGCCTTTGACCTCGAAAGCCTGGGCGGACACCCGTTCGAAATATGGCGCATGAGCAGCCACATCCACCGGCTTGCGCATGAACACCCGAACCCGGGCGCCGTCCCACTCGCGGAAGTCCACCAGCAGATCGTCCTGCCGGGCGTGGTAGCGCCCCACCCCGTACACCGGCACATAAGTCCCTTGGTAGTAGGAAAGGATCGCCGCCGGGCTGTAGGCCTCTGCCATCAGCCGCACGTCGGGCGCCCGATCGCGGTTGAGTTGCTCCAGAATGGTGGGTACTTCGCGCAGGAACACCACCTTGTCGTACAGCCGGCTGGACTGCCACCAGTTCAGCGGCACCCAGACCACGGCCACCAACGCCGCCGCATGCAGCGCCGAGAGGGCCACTGTCCAGCCCAGCGCGGCGCGCCAGCGTGCCACCGGCAGGCGAAACGCGATCCACGCGACGAACAACGGCACGAAACCAAGCACCCAGTGCAACCCCACCTCGCGACGGATGGCCAGCACGGTGAACAGCAGCACCGGGAATCCCCAGAGCACGCCCAGGGCACGGTGCACCCGCACATCCCCTCCCGGCACGACACGGCGCCCGGCATGCCACAGCAACCAGGGCGTGAACAGATAGGCCATCATCACCAGATAGACCGCCAAGGTCTTCCACTGCCAGCCGCTGTAGTTGCCGTGGCGGTTGATGAAGTTGAACAGGATGTTGGGCCACCCGTGCGTGGCGTTGAACCCCAGGTTGAGCGCGATGCTGGGCAGGGCAAACAGGAACATCCAGGGCAGAGCCCACCAGCGCTCGCGCCGCCACATCAACACGTGCGCGGCATAAGCCAGACCGAGGAGCGCGGCAAAGTACTTCGACAGGAACGCCAGGCCGACGAAAACTCCGGCCAGGGCATACCACCATGCGCTGCGGCGGGCGGCCTCGGCGCGCAGGAAGGCCCACGCAGACAGCGCCATGAAGAAGACCAGCGGGGTGTCGGTGGTCACGAGCACGAACAGCCAGGACCACGGCATGGCCAGGTACACCGCCCCGGCCCACCAGGCCACGGCCTCACGCCCGTCGGGCAAGTAGCGCCGCAGCACGTCCACCAGCCCCAGGGCGATCACGCTGGTCACCAGCAACGTGGCGAAACGCAGCACGAAGGGGTGTTCGCCGAACAGGCGCAATCCGGCCAGCCACCAGCCGATCATCGGCGGGTGGTCGGAATAACCCCAGGCGGGGTAGACCCCCCACTGGTAGAAAAAGGCCTCGTCCCCGGTCATGGGAATGCCTGCCGCCAGCACGGCCTTCAGCAGCAGGGTGAGCGCGAACGTCCAGGCAAACACCCGGCGCGCCGCGCCGGCATCCAGCGATTCAGAGGTGGACCACAAAACCGTTACCTCGCATCCGTCAAGCGTCGCGCGCCAACAGCAGCACGCCGACGACAATGAAACCCGCTCCCAGCACCCGCTGCCAGGACCAGGGCTCGCCCAGCCACAGCACACCGGCCGCGAACGTCACCACAAAGCCCAGGCTGACCAATGGGTAAGCCACGCTCACGTCGAGCCGCGACAGGACCCACAGCCAGGCCACGGCACTCAGGCCGTACAGGGCCAGGCCGGCCCAGACCCACAGGCTCGTGAGTGCGTGGGCATAGGCCCCACCCACCCCGCCGCCGGCGCTGCCCGCAGGGGTCATGCCCACCTTCATGCTCAGTTGCGCCCCCGCCGACAGGAGCACGCAGAGCACCGCCAGCCCCAGCGCCATCGTCTTGCTTTCCATGATCATCCCCAGGAGGCCAGGGCCCCCAGCACCGCCAGCCCCATCAGAACCCACCAGCTGAAGCGGTCGTGCAGGGCGAACTGCAAGGGGTCCTCTCCATGCAGTTCGCGCCGGCCGGTCTTGAGCCACAGCCGCATGATCCACCACAGCAGCAGTGGCACGGCCCCCCACAGCCACTCAGGGCTGGTGTAAAGGCCCTGCCCGTTGGCGCTGTCGATGTACAGGGCCAGCACGGTCACCGTGATGAAACCGCTGGCCACCCCCATGGCCCGCAGGCCCGGCAGGTCGTCCTGGTGGTAGCCGCGCCCCCGGGCGTTGTCGCTCTCGGTGTCGAGAAGCACCTCCTCCAGCTCGGCGCAGCGCTTGACCAGCGCCAGCCCCAGGAACAGGAACAAGGAAATCGCCAGCAGCCAGTTGGACAGGGCCACCCCGGCCGCCACCGCACCGGCCACCAGCCGCCAGGTGTAGAGCCCGGACAGGATCAGCACATCCAACAGGGCCACCCGCTTGAGGTAGACCGAATACGCCAGCGTGATGCCGGTGTAGCCCAGCAACAGGCCCAGGAACGCGGGTGACACCGCCCACGCCAGCGCCAGCGCCAACGCCAGCAGCAGCCCCGTCACCCCCACGGCCGAAGCAATGCCGATGCGACCCGCCGCCAGCGGTCGGTGGCGCTTGTGGGGATGGTGGCGGTCGTTCGGCAGGTCCAGCAGGTCGTTAACCAAATAGGTGGCCGAAGCGCAGAGCCCGAAAGCCACGAAGGCCAGCAGCACCTGCCCCCAGACTTCGGGGGCCCAGAGATGGGCAGCGAGGAGCGGCACGAACAGCAGGGCATTCTTGGCCCACTGGGTGATGCGCACCGCCTTGAGCCAGGTGCGCCACGTCAAGGGCTCCGGCGCGAACACCCGGGCATCAGGGTGTCGCTGCCGCAGGTGGCGCAGCACGCCGGGTGGCGCATTCACCGCCACCGCCTGCCGAGCCTCCTGCCAGACCGGCAGATCGTCGCGACTGTTGCCTGCATAGGCATGGGCAGACCAACCCATGGACTCGGCATGGGAACGGATCGCGTCGCGCTTGCCCTCACGGCTCAGGTTCCCGGTCTGCCCCTGATTGGTGGCCAGCACTGCCGAGAAAAGGCCCAGGTGTCCGGCCACCGACTCGGCGATGCGCCGATCCGCCGCCGTGGCGAGCACCAGCTCGCGCCCGCTCGCCTTCTCCTGGCGCAACCAGGCCAGAAACGCCTCGGTATAGGGGAGGTCCTGCGCGCTGGGGGCCACCTGCTCGGCGACCCGGCGCTTGAAATGGGCCTTGCCACCCAGCAACCACCACAGCATGCGCAACACGAACCAGGGGCTGCGCCGGATCAGCAGCAGCATCGATTCGTGCAGGGTGTCGCTGCGCACGAGTGTCCCGTCCAGATCCACGTACAGCGGCAACGCCGCCGGGGCGGCGCCGGATGCGGGACGGGAACCGTCGTCGGTGGGGCGGGAGGACAACATGGTGGGCTCTGGAATGCCGCGATTGTAGGCATGCAGCGCCTGCTGCGGTACGATGGCGCACCCCCTGTCCACCCTGTCGTGCATGAACGCCTCCGTGACCGAGCCCGCCCAGGGCCTGCCGCATCCCCAGTTGCTGGCCCAGCCAGACGGGCGACTGGCCGGCCTGCTGTGGCGCTGGCCGGGTGCGACTGCCACCACCGACTGGAACGACACCGCACTGCCCGACCTCGCCCGGCAGGTGACCTGCCTGGCCCTGGCCAGCGAAACCCCCACCGACCCCCAAGCCCAGGCCCTGCTCGCACAAGCTGGGCTACGCGTCGTCCCTGACGACACCGTGCTGCACAGCGAACGGCTGCCGGCGGTCGGCACGCTGCCCCCCGGGGTGCAATGGGTTGTTGGCCCATGGTATCTGCAACCCCACCCCGCCACCCCTCCGGCACAGGCCGCCTCGCGACAACGCGCCCTGGCCTTGCTGCAGCTTGTGACGGCCGATGCCGACACGCACGACATTGAAGACGTGTTCCGGCAGGACGCCCATCTGTCCTATCAGCTGCTGCGGCTGGTCAACTCCGTCGCCTTCGGTGCCCGGCGTGAAGTGGCCAGCTTCCGACAGGCCATCCTCATGCTGGGCCGCCAGCAGCTCAAGCGCTGGCTCAACCTGCTGCTGTTCACCGCCCGCGAGGGCGACGAACGGGGAACCCTGCTCATGGCCCACGTGTCGCTGCGGGCGCGTGGCATGGAACTCATGGCGCAGGCCGCCGGCATGGACAAGACCGTGCAGGACCAGGCCTTCATGGCCGGGATGTTTTCCATGCTCGGGGTGCTGTTCGGCCGCCCGCTCGCCGACCTGCTGCACCCCCTGCAGCTGACGGAAGACCTGCGCGCCGGCCTGCTCGACCGTACCGGAGTGATCGGTCAGCTCCTGACCGCGTGGGAAGCGCTGGAAAGCACCGACCCGCAACGCACTGGCCCCGCCTGGGCCGCCCTCCACATTCCCTCCCACGAAGGCCAGCGGCTGGTGACCGACGCCTGTGCCTGGACCTTCCAGCTCACCCAGGGGCCCGGCAGCCATGGCGCAGGTGCCTGAGCCCTCGCCCCCCCAAGCCGCCGCCGACCTTCCCTGCGTGCGGCTCGATCTGGCCGGCTTCATCACCGACTGGAACGACGAGGCGGCCCGCTTCTTCGGCTACCGGGCCGACGAAGTCATCGGCCAGCACCTGCTCTTCCTCAACCTGCAGGAAGACGGCGACCTCACCGAACTCAGCGGCCTGCCCCCAGACGCCGACAGCGTCACCGCCATCGTGTTCCGGCGCACCAAAGCCGGCCAGGCCACCAAGGCCCGGCTGAGCCTGCAGGCCGAGCGCGACGCAGCGGGCGAGCCCGTGGGCCTGTGCGCCCGCTACGAGCCATTGCGCATCGACATCCCGCTCGAAGACAAGTTGCGCCTGTACGTCAACATCATCGAGGACAGTTCACAGGGCGTGCTCGTCACCGACCACACCGGCCACATCGTCATGGTCAACCGGGCCTTCACCGACATCACCGGCTACAGTGCCGACGAGGCCATCGGACAGACGCCCGACCTGCTGCGCTCCGGCCGGCATGATGCGGAATTCCGCGCCCAGGTGCAGTCCGCCATGCAGGGCGCGGGCCTGTGGATCGGGGAAATCATGGGGCGACGCAAGAACGGCGAAGTGTTCCCGCAGTCGGTGTGCGTCAGCGCCGTGCGCAACGACCGGGGCGAGGTCACGCACGCGTTTTCCATCTTTTCCGACATAAGCCACCACCACGAAACCGAACTGCGGCTGCAGCGGCTGGCCAACTTCGACCACGTCACCAACCTCCCCAACCGCCTGCTACTGACCCAGCTGATGACGCAGGCACTGGCCCAGGCCAAGCGCAGCGGCGAATGCGGCGCCGTGCTGGTGCTGCACCTGCACCGGCTGAGCTGGGTCTACGACACCTTCGGTCACGACGTTGGCGACGAATACGTCGCCCAGGCCGCTCACCGCCTGCAGGGCGGCCTGCGCGAACAGGACATCCTGGCGCGGCTCGGACACGACAAGCTGGCCGTCACCCTCATCAACATGCGCCAGCCCGAACATGCTGCCGTGGTGGCGCAGAAACTGCTGGCCCAGCTCGGAACGTCGCTGTCGGTCCAGGGGCACGAACTGGACGCGCCGGCCACCATCGGCATCGCGCTGTACCCTGGCAACGGCATGGAAACCGCCGGCCTGCTGCGCTACGCCGAAATCGCCTGCCAGCGCGCCGACCCCGAAGCCGAGACCCCGGTCATCTTCTTCAGCGAGGAAATGAACCAGAAGGCCACCGAGCGCTTCCGCCTGGAAGGCGAACTGCGGCACGCCATCTCGCAAGGCCAGCTGGAGCTGTTCCACCAGCCCAAGGTCAGCCTTCGCAATGGCCACATCGTGGGCGCCGAAGCCTTGCTGCGCTGGAACCACCCACGCCACGGCCTGCTCACGCCCGGGCATTTCGTTCCCCTGGCCGAAGACACCAGCCTTATCCTCGAACTCGGCGAATGGGTGCTCGCCGAAGCCTGCCGCCAGATCATGATGTGGCGCAGCACCGGGCTCGACATGCCGCCGCTCGCGGTCAACCTCTCGGCCCGGCAGTTCGACCGCCACCTGCCCAAGCGCATCGAACGGCTGCTCGACAGCTTCCGGGTGTCGCCCCAGCACCTCAAGCTCGAAATCACCGAAAGCCTCATGGTGCGCAACCCCGACGAAGTGGTGCAGATCATGAACGAGCTGGCCGCCATGGGCCTGGGCATCGCCCTCGACGACTTCGGCACCGGCTACTCCAGCCTGGCCTACCTCAAGCGCTTTCCCATCACCACGCTCAAGATCGACCGTTCCTTCGTCATTGGCGTACCCCACCAGCCCAACGACTGCGCCATCGCGCAGGCCATCGTGACCATGGGCAAACAACTGCGACAGGAAATCGTGGCCGAAGGCGTGGAAAATCGCGAACAGATGCATTACCTGCGCGAACTCGGCTGCGACCAGCTGCAGGGCTACCTGTTCAGCAAACCGCTGCCCGCTCACGAATACGAGCGCCTGGTGCGCGAAGACGTTCGCCTGACCCTTTGAGTTTTCCCATGGATGCCATTTGGATGCCGGCTTTGCTGGCGGTGGCGGCCTTTGCCGCCGGAGTGCTCAACGCCATCGCCGGTGGGGGCAGCTTTCTCACCTTTCCCGCACTGGTGTTTGCGGGCGTTCCGCCCATCGTGGCGAATGCCACCAGCGCCCTGGCCGTGAGCCCGGGCTACCTGGGCAGCACGCTCGGCTTCAAGGCCGAACTCGCACGGCTACCCGCCCAGCGGCTGCGCAACGAAACGCTCATCGCGGCCACCGGGGGCGTGGCCGGGGCGCTGTTGCTGCTCGTCACGCCCGCCCACGTGTTCCGCGGCCTCGTGCCCTGGTTGCTCCTGTTCGCCACGGTGTTGTTCGTGCTCGGCCCCTGGCTGGCGGGGCGCA